>PKYX01000214.1 GCA_003132825.1 Acidobacteriaceae bacterium | reverse complement strand
GCAGCGTCGGCTGTCGTGGCCGGCGGCGCCGCCCCCAAGCCTCTCCCCGCGGGCCTGCCCACCGAAATGAGCTCCGTCTCGCTGCCCCTCAATTCGATGGCTGAACATCACAACGAGCAGGACGACTACTTGTGGGGAGTTTAGCGCGCGCGATCCAGGTTTTTCCTCTGGGATCGCCCGCGCCATCTGTGGTCAAGAGTGTTGTTTCCTGGCCACAGTCTGCATACCGACATGATCCTCAAACTCACCATTCTCCCGGGCGACGGCATTGGCCCGGAGGTCACCGACGAAGCGGTACGGGTGCTCGAAACCGTGGCCCTGGGTTTTGGCCATCAGCTGGAGGCGACCCGCAAGGACATTGGCGGCGTGGCCCTCGTCCGGTCGAAAGACCCGCTGCCGGTTGACAGTCTCGAGGCCTGCCTGGGGTCGCAGGCGGTTCTGCTCGGAGCCGTCGGCGGACCTGCATTCGACAGTTTTCCGAGCAACCTCCGCCCTGAAAGAGGCCTTTTACGGCTGCGGCAGGAGCTCGGGGTTTTCGCCAACCTTCGGCCTGCCGTGTGCTTTCCCGCGCTCGAAGACTCGTCTCCGCTGCGCCCCGAAGTGGTGCGAGGAACCGATGTTCTGATCGTGCGCGAGTTGCTGGGAGGCATCTACTTCGGCGAACCACGCCAGACGAGCGGGGCCGTCGGCAGCCGAGTCTCGATCGACACCATGCGTTATGGCGAGTCTGAAATCGAGCGCATTGCCCACATCGCCTTTCAGCTGGCGCGCAAACGCCGCCGCCAAGTGACCTCGGTGGACAAGGCCAATGTTCTCGATTGTTCCCGCTTGTGGCGGGATGTGGTGACGCGGGTTGCGAAAGGCTATCCGGAGGTGAACCTCTCCCATATGTATGTGGATTCCGCGGCCATGGCTCTGGTGGCGCGGCCCGCGGGTTTCGATGTGGTGCTCACGGAAAACATGTTCGGTGACATTTTGTCCGACCAGGCCGGCGCAGTCGTCGGATCGCTCGGCATGCTGGGATCGGCGAGTATCGGCGGTAAGGTCGGTCTCTACGAACCGATCCATGGCTCGGCGCCGGACATCGCCGGCCAGGGAATCGCGAATCCCCTGGGAGCTATCCTTTCCGGGGCGATGCTTCTGCGTTATTCGTTTGAACTCGAAACCGAAGCCGCCGCGATCGAATCGGCAGTCGCCAAGGTCCTCGATGCCGGGCATCGTACGCGAGACCTGGCGAGAGGTGGCCAGAGGGCTCTGAGTACCTCGGAAATGGGCCGTCAAGTGAGCGACGCAATTCGAGACCAAGCCCAGCCAGCTGCCCGCACCGCCTCCCGCTAGAACTCGTTCGGCTCCGCCCGAGCGCCGCTATCTTCTTTGCTTGCCGCGCCATTCTGCCGTGCGCTTCTTCCATTCCCGACAGAGGTTCCTTTTTTGACAACAGGCCAAAAGATTTCCACAGGTTTCTTCCGGGAGATAATCGCGCCCGGGTGAACAGGAAGTAGAATTTGCTTTCCGACCTGGCCCGAAGGCAAATGCCATGCTTTCCAAGTGCACCAACCCGGGCTGCTTCGCGCAGTTTCACTATTTCCACCAAGGGAAGCTATTTCGCTGGGAAACCGCGGGTGCGGCTCGCGACAACAACCCCAGCTTCGGCGCCGATCCGGAAATCAAAGCGCCCGCCCGGCGCATCGAGTACTTCTGGCTGTGCGAGGATTGTGCCGCCTCGATGACTCTGGCTTTCGACCGGAAGGTGGGGGTGGTGGTTCACCGGCTCGAGCACTCGCTCGAGGTCCAGCCGCTCAAGTGCGCCGCGGCAGCGGCTTCATGAAGACTGTGGCTGGCGCTGGATGGCGGCATACTTTCCGCTCCACGAGTTCCAGCGGATCTTGAACATTTCGCTGACCATGCGGAGGCCGTCCCGCACCGGATTGATGCGCGTGCCATCGCGGTGGACCCAGACCACCGGAAGCTCGACGACCGTGAATCCGAATTTTTTCGCCAGGTAAAGCAGTTCCGGGTCGAACCCCCAGCGTTCAATATTCTGCAGCGGAAAGATGGCTTCGGCCGCGCGCCGGGAAAAAGCTTTGAACCCGCACTGCGTGTCCTTGTACCGCAAGCCGAGGACCAGACGCAGCGCCAGGTTGAACATGCGCCCGAACAGCTGCCGGTGAAGCGGTTGCTTGCGGATCTGCAAGTCGGTCCGGATCCAGCGCGAGCCGATGGCGATATCCGCGCCGGCCGCGATGGCAGCAAACAGCTTGCCCGCCTCCTCGATGGGAGAGGAAAAATCGGCGTCGCTGAACAGCAATACATCCCCGCGCGCATGCAGCATTCCGTTGCGTACGCTGTACCCTTTGCCGCGGTTTCCCGGGTTCTCCAGCAGACGGAGCGTCGGATGCTCTTCGGCATAGCGGCGGACGATCTCAGCCGTGTTATCGGTGGAGCCGTCATCCACCACGATCACCTCAGCGTTCCACCCCTGGCCGGCGGCATAGTGAAGAGCTTTCTGCAAGGTCGCGCTGATGCGCGCACTCTCGTTGTAGGCGGGGACGACGATGGTGTAGGTGACGGATTCCACCGGGGGCTCGATAGTCAGGCTACCAGAGGTGGCTGACGCCAGCGTAATTGTTTTGTTTCGGGGGCGGGGCGTGCGGGCGGCGCTTATGCCACATGGGTCTAGTCTAGTCTAGGCGCCTTGGGACTATGCCATCTGGGTCTATGCCACCTGGCGCTCGTGTTTGAGCAAAGCCAGGAACTCCGCCACCAGATCCTGGTCCCAAAGCCCGGCCTGGGCCTCGCGCTGCATGGTGGTTGCGGCCGGCTCGTGGTTCAGCGCGTCCTTGTAGGGACGCGCGGTTCGAAGAGCGTCGTAGACGTCGGCCACTTGCAGAATGCGCGCGAGCAGCGGGATTTCCGCGTTTCCGAGCCCATCGGGATAGCCGCTGCCATCGGAGTGCTCATGATGATTGCGAATAATCGGCAGTACCCGGCGCAACGACTTGAGCGGTTTACAAATGTTTTCGCCGGTCACTGGATGCCGCTTCATGATTTCCCATTCTGCCGGCGTCAGGTCCGCTCCCTTTTTCAGAATCTCGTCCGGCACCGCAATTTTCCCCAGGTCATGCAAATATCCGCCCCGCCGCAGCGCCACGATCGATTCCTCGTCCAGTCCGAGATGCCGCCCTAGGGCGACCGCGTGCAGCGCCAACCGTTCGCAGTGTCCTTCGGTATAAGGATCGCGGCTTTCGACGCTGAGCCCGAGCGTGCAGATCACAGACTCCGCCGTTTCGAGTTCGTCGGTAAATTCCTTGAGCGTGAGCAGGGACTTCACGCGGGCGAACATTTCCTCCGCGAAAATGGGCTTGTTGAGAAAATCGTCCGCCCCGGCTTCGATTCCTCTGAGCCGGCTCTCCCGGTCGCTGAGGCCGGTGATCAACACGAACGGGATGAGCCGGGTGGCGGGATCTTTTTTGAGTTCGTGACAAAACTCATAGCCGGATTTGCCCGGCATGACCACATCCGAAAGCACAATGTCAGGAGCCTGACGGAAAATCTCCGCCTCCGCCTCGGCCACGTTGGGGACGGCAACCACGTGGTATCCCCGGGCCGAAAGCAACTCCTGCATGACCGCCCGGACTTCCCGATTGTCGTCCACCACCAGCACGCGCGCAGTGCGCCGCCCGAGCGAAACTTCGCTCATGCCCGCGAACGATGGGGAGTGCGAAAAGACCGTGGTTCGAGGTTTCAGGGGAAAAGCCATGGCCGGGGTCGGACGGACGGACTAGTCATTGTACAGAAAAAGGCGGTTTCGAGCGCCCGAAGAGCACGGCCCACCGCGGAACCGAAGAAAGCTCCCATTTTGGGACTTTTGCGCAAGAATCAGGCCCGGGGATCCAGTTTCTCGTCGTTTTCTTCAGGGTTTTGCTTGGGCCCGGCGCAATTGATCGGCTTTGTCGGACGCCGCTTGCGCATCGGCTGGCCGGTTCTCGGCCAGGTAGGCTTCGGCCAGAGCCTGTTCGACGCCGAGGTTTTTCGGATCGAGCTGAGCCGCCTTCTCGAGCGGCGCGATTGCCTGGCCTGCCTCCCCGAGCTTGAGCCATGCGAACCCCAGGTCGTACTCGGCCTCCCCATCTTCTGAATCGATCTCGACCGCACGCTGTAACACGTTCCTGGCGTCGGCATAGTCCTGCTTGTGCAAGTAGGCCTGCCCCAGCTCGAGGAGCACCAGGGGATCATTCGGTTTCTCGGCCGAGGCTCGCTCTAGTTCCCGCACTGCCTCATCGGGCTGACCATGATCGAGAGCGCTCAGGCCTTGCCCGAGCGGCACAACGTAGGCTCGGGCTCGCTTCACCGCGGCGAAGGCCGCCAAGAGTATGACGGCGGTCA
>PKYX01000324.1:7406-7861 GCA_003132825.1 Acidobacteriaceae bacterium | reverse complement strand
GGCATGTAGGAATCGAGTCCGGCGACAAACGGAATTCGTGCCGAGCCTCCCATCCAAGCCGAGCCAATTCCCGCGATGGACAGACTCAGCATCAGCGCGAAGGGAGCGATGATCCATCCCAGTCCGACCCGGCCGGCCATTTGGCTCACCGCTTGCACAATACCCTGCAACACGCTGATGTCATTCTTGCTGACGGCGATCAGCAGAGTTAACGTGGCGCCGATATAGAGCAGGCCCGAGAGCACGCCTCCCCAGGCCACCGCTCCCGGAAGCGTACGTTCCGNNGTAGTTCCGAAGCGCAACCAGATGATGATTCCCAAACCAATCAAAACGGCGGCAGCGATTCCCGTCCCGATTGCGCCCAAGTTGTTCAGCCATTTGCCCACTCCGAGCCCCACGATGTTGAGGATCGTGAGCGTCGCCAGCAGGACGAGCGAAGCGACCAGGGCAAATGC
>PKYX01000324.1:0-7370 GCA_003132825.1 Acidobacteriaceae bacterium | reverse complement strand
CGATGGGCCAGTTCAATCACGGCGATACCCTGCGGCCAAAAGAACAAAAGCAAGGAAATCAGCCAAAGCCAGACGGTCACTCCGCCATTGGCGGCGATCGAGGGAACCACGTTCAGATTGAACACGGCCACTACGAACAGCAGGACCAAGTCCCGGCGACCGAGGACACGTTTCAGATGAGGCGCACTGGTCGCGGGTTCATGGGCCGCCAAATTGCGCTCCTCGGTGCTCGCTGTTCCTGTTAATGAGCGACGACTTCTGCGGTGCGCTCGTGCTGCGCTCTGGCCAGCGCCGGCGCCACATCCGCAAAGGCCGCGAGATGCTGGTCGATGTCAGCTTCGGTGTGCTGCACGGAAATCGTCCACTGCTCGTCCCACCAGTAAGGCTGCGGCATCACTCCGCGGTTGACCATGCCGAACCAGTAGTGCCGCCAGAGATCGGTGTCCACCGTCGTCCAGTCCCGGTAGTTGCGGACCTCCTTCGGATAGAGCATCAGCGCGCCATTGGCGCCAGCGCTCGCCACGTAGGCCTGCAAGCCGGATTTTGCGACGGTTGTCCTGTAGCCATCCGTCAGCTTCTGGCTGAGTTTCTCGACATGAGAGTAATTCTCGCGCGTGAGCACTTCGTGGAACGTCGCCAGCCCGGCCGCCATCGAGACCGGATTCGTATTGTAGGTGCCGCCGTGAAACACCTTGTGTTGTGAGATCAAATCCATGACCGTTGTGCTCGCGCCGAAAGCGGCGAGCGGCAGACCGCCGCCAATCGACTTGGCCAGGCAGATCATGTCCGGCTTCACCCCGAAATACTCCGACGCCCCACCCCACCCGAGCTTTGCCCCGGTCTTCACCTCATCGAAAATCAACAAGGCGCCGTTTTTCGTGGCCATTTCGCGCAGGCCTTCGAGGAAGCCCGGTTGGGGCATGCAGAGTCCGACGTTCATCATGATGGGCTCGAGAATGACGGCCGCAATCTCGCCCGGGTTCTGTCTGAAACGCAGCTCGACGGTCTCCAGATCGTTGAAGGTCGCAACCGGCACGTTGGCGAGCGAAGCCTTGGGCACGCCCAAGCCGCCGGACACCGAGGTTGGAGCATGGATATCGCCAAAATCAGGAGCATGGGGCTTGACGCTGACCAAGGCGGAATCGTGCAGCCCATGATAGCCACCTTCGAACTTGATGATCTTGTCGCGACCGGTCGCGGCACGAGCCAGCCGGATAGCGTGCATGGTGGCTTCGGTTCCCGAAGAGCCAAAGCGGAGCATCTCGACCGGGAAGCGATCGCAGATTTCCTCCGCCAGCTGCCACTCCATGTCGTGTGGCATGCCGAACATGGTGCCGGCGCTCAGACGCTTCTCGACGGCCTTCATCACCGCGGGGTGGCAATGCCCAGCCATCAGCGCGCCAAAACACAGGTTGTGATCCAGGTAGTCATTGCCGTCGAGATCGCGGAAATGCGAACCCCGACCTTCTTTTACGAAGATGGGATAGGGATCGTAGGCCCGATAGTTGCTCGCGACACCGAGCGGGATTCGCTTCAGGTTGCGCTTGTGCGATTCGGCAGACTTCGGCGTCCGGCGCTCAAACGTCGCCAGTTCTTTCTGCAGTTCGGGGTACATCGTGGGTCTCCAGGAAACTCAGGCCGGGTGTCTTGCGGCCATTAGATTGTGCCCGGGCGGGCGGTGCCGCCCGGGGCCTCACTTTAGAAGTATAGCTTCAGAACTAATTGTACTTCGCGCTGATCGACCGAGGTCGCGGTAATCTTGCCGAACTCCGTCGGGCCATCGGAGAAGTGCCCATCCGGATTGGCAAAATTCGTGTGATTGAAAATATTGAAGAATTCCGCCTGGAACTGGAGATAAGTGCTTTCTGTCAGGGGAATCTTCTTGTGCACTGAAAAATCCCAGTCGTTCAATCCCGGACCGCAGCAAATGGTGCGCTGCGTCCCGTTGTTGAACTGGCCCAAGGGCGGATCCGCGAAGTCATTGGGATTGAACCAGAAGTTGCTGTTGGCCTTGGGATTGAGTTTTTGGAATGGCGCCACCAGACTCGGCGCTTCGGTCCCAAGAAAGAACAGGCTATTGATCAGTTCGTTATCGTCCTCCGTGTCCAGGCGAATGGGAAACCCGGTTTGGAACTGAGTGATGCCGGAAACCGCCCAATCATTGACCACCCTGCCGGCAAAACCCTGATGTTTCGCGATGGGCAGCTCCCAGTAGTAGCTGATGACAAAGCGTTGCGCGGAATTGAACAATGAAAGTCCGCGGCTGGCGCGATAATTGAAGGGATTCAGCGACTCCTCAAAGGTGGAGGCATCATCGAGCGATTTGCTCCAGGTATAAGCCGCCTGGAACTGCAAACCGTGGGAGAAGCGTTTCTCGAGCATAGCTTCAAGGGCGTTGTAGGAGGAGTTGCCGATGGTGTCCTCGGCGAAAATATCAGTGAATACCGGGACGCCGTCGATAGGGCAACCGACGCCGGTGGTGGGGATGCAGTTGGGGGAAGAGTAAGGCCTCAGGCCAACCAGGTCGATCTGCGGATTCCCCGGTCCGACTTGGGCCGTGGGCCCATAGGGCAGATGCAGGGTGTAGCCGGCAGGAATGCTATTGGCTGGAAGCAGCCATTGCGAATCCTCGACCGTCGGCCCGCAGGCATAGTCGGCATTCAGAGTGGGGTTGGCGTTCGGGTTTGCCGTCCCATCGGCCAGATTGGGCGCATAGTACTGGGAGATGTTGTACATGTCCAGACAGGTTTGCGGATTGGACGGGTTGATATCGTGACCGGCCAGAAGGCGATGGCCCTGCGATCCCACGTAGCCAAGCTGAAACATCATATCTTTCGCCAATTCCTGCTGGATCGTCAGGTTGTATTGCGCACTGTACTGTGCTCTGAGATGAGGCTGGAATTCTCCATAAAGAAGAATGGGACGAAACAGCGACAGGTCCACCGGTTGTCCCGGCGTTGGCGTAATAAAGCCACCGAAAGGATTCGGATTTTGGGTGCCATTCTGTCCGACAAACGGGGTATTGAAGAAAACGTTGGAGAGCGAGGAACTTCCTCCGAACGGCGGTTCGGCGCCGAACTGCGCCATGACCAACTCCTCAATCGGATTGTAGAACAGGCCCCAACCGCCGCGAATGCTGGTCCTGCCAGAGGAACCGGGACTCCAGGCCAGTCCGATGCGAGGAGCGAAAGCTTTGTAGTAAGTTGAAGTCAGGCCAGCCGGAACGCCCTTGTCGCCCGGCACCACGAGTCCGGTGGGACAGTCTCCCGGATCCACCGAGTCGCAAGGGTACACGGTGCTGTTTTGTCCGGGCCGAAAGGTCTCGACGTGCCCGCTGATGTCGGTCGGAGGAGTGTCGAGCTCCCAGCGTAGACCATAGTTCAGAGTCAGGTTCGGCTTGATCTTCCAACTGTCCTGGACAAACGGATAGATCGAGGTGGAGCGAACATCCTCGCGCTGAGCCGAGCCTTGCACGTAGGTATCGGCGAGCCCCAATAGATATTCAGCATAGTTGTCGCCGTCAATCGGCACAATGGCGTTCGGACCGGTGTTATTGAATGTGTACTCACCGTTCACGTCGAAATAATAGGTTTGGTCAAAGCGTGCCCGACGCGCGTCAATTCCGAACTTGAAGGTGTGATTGCCCTTAACCCAGGTAAGGCTGTCCGACCACTGAAAGCTATTGCCCACCTGCGGCAGAACGCCTTCCCAGTTGTTGCCCAGGCTGGCCCCACCTGAAATGCCGATGAAGGGCAAGCCCTGGTTTCCTGCCGGAAGGCCAGGGGTGATCCCCAGATTGGGGTTGGTCCCGTAGCCACCGGTAATGGCGGAAGAATCCGAGGTGCCGGTAAAGCAGAAAGCAGCAGCAGCCCCACTGCAGGAAGCAGTGACCGCGCCCGTCGTCTGCGGCTTCAGGAAGCCAAGCTGCCCTTCGCGCATATAGGTAAAGCGCGCCTCGTTGACCACCGAATTGGTCACCGTCCAGGTATGGCTCAGGTTCCACTGCTGGTAGCGGGAGTTGTTGTAGTTGCCAAAACCAGGAACATTGGCGCCCGCCTCTTCGAAATTGTTATAGGGCTGCAATTGAGCGATGTCGGTGAAGTAGTAATACGCAGAGAAGTTCTGATGATCGTTGATCTTGTGGTCGAAGCGAATCGTAAACTGATTCTCGTAGTCGCTTCCGACCGGAACCGACTGATTCTGATTGGTTCCGACGTTCGCGGTGGGGACAAACCGCAGCAGATTGGCCGCGACCGGATCTTGGCATGCGGACGGAATCGCAGCCAAGGGAAAAACCGTAGCCCAGTCGATGAGACTGGTGTTCGGGTCCACGGGAAGGTTGGCGATGCCGTTGGCGCCTAAACCGAGCGCGCTGTCGCATCCCGGCCGGCCATCGAGCGTCTGCGCGACCAGAGGGTCCGAAATACCTCCGCTAAAAGGGCCGCCGGTGCCAGAAAAATCTCCGCCCCTCTCCGCCGCGGTGGGCACATTCAGCAACTCCCCAGGCTGGCCCTGCCGGACGCGCCGGCCTTCATAAGAGAGGAAAAAGAATGTGCGGTCCTTCTTGATCGGGCCGCCGAGCGTACCCCCAAACTGATTCTGATTGAACACCGGCTTCACGGTATTGAAATAGCCCTGCGCGTTCAACACGGTATTGCGGAAGTAGTCATAGACATCGCCGTGAAGCTTGTTGGTCCCCGACTTGGTGATTACATTCACTACCGAGCCCGAGTTGCGCCCGTACTCCGCGTCGAAGGTATTGGTAATGACGCGGAATTCCTCGACGCTGTCCGGGGTAGGCTGCACGGTGGGCGTGTTCACGAATTGATCGTTGGCATCGCCACCGTTCACGCTGAAGTTGTTGGCGCGCGTACGGCCGCCGTTCACCGAAACCGATCCGGCATCGTCGGAGCCGAAGAACAGGCTGCCGCTGCTCCCCAACTGCGCCTGCACACCCGGCTGCAGCTGTAGAAACTGATAGGTGTCGCGGGTGTTCAAGGGCAACTCATTGACCGAACGGTCGTTGATCACCGCGCCCAACTGGGTGGTGGTCGTGTCCACCTGGGGAGCCTCGGAGCTGACCTGAACCACGTCCTGCACTTCGCCCAGTTGCAGGATGGAATTGAGGGTCACGACCTGGTTGACGTCGACCGTCACGCCGCTCTGCACATTTTTCTTGAAACCCGGATGCTCATAGGTTGCCTGATAGACGCCGGGCACAACCTCCACAAACGTGTAGTCGCCATTGCCATTGCTCTGGGTTTCACGGCTGACTCCGGTGGCCTGATGGGTGAGCGTAACTTTTACTCCGTCCAGCACGGCGCCGGTTGGGTCAGCGACCCGCCCGATGATTCTGCCGCCAGTGCTTTGTCCGAGCAGGGGAACTGCGAGGGTAGCGATCAAACCGAACACCGTCAGCCAGAAGGCTGAACCACGACGCGTGGTTGACGGATCCATGGGGGACCTCCAAATCGGAGCAATGGAGCGTTGAACCGGGTACGCCTTGCACTCGAAAGAAACCTTGCTATAATCGCGCAACGTTAGAGAACGATCCCGCTGACTGTCAAGGGAAAAATACTTCTCCCCTCCAGAAGAAATTTTTATGGAGAAACAAAATCGGGAATCATGAAACCCGCAGCCGCCAAAACCTATTTGAAAATCGGTGATGTGGCCCGACTGGCGGGTATTTCACCGTCCGTGATTCGCTCCTGGGAAAGCCTGGGCCTGATCCACCCGCGGCGGACGGCCAGCAAATACCGGCTCTACACCTCGCACGACGTCAAACTGCTGAAGCGGGCCCGCTTTCTGCGCCGCGTGCGCGGCTTGAACGCGCCGGCGATTGCGCAGACGCTGCGGCAGCAGGGTTTGTTGCGCTCCGCATCCAACAGTACCGCCGGCGCGCTCGGATTGAGGCTCCGTCAACTGCGCGTGCAGCGCGGCCTTGCGCTCGCCCCGGTGGCAACAGCCGCCGGCATTTCCGTGGGGTTCCTGAGCGCGATCGAGCGTTCGCAAATGAGCGCGTCGGTCAGCACACTGCGCAAGCTGGCGCGCTACTACAAGACCAATATTTTGGAGTTCTTCGACCCCGTGGAATCCAATAGCCGGCTGGTGCCGGCGGAGAAGCGCAGGGTGCTCGAAGCCGGTCCGGGAGTCCGCATGGAATTGCTCGCCTGGGGAAATACCGTGATGGAGCCGCATCTGTTCCGCATCGCTCCGCGCGCCGGCAGCGGCGAAGCCTACACTCATGAAGGCGAGGAATTCTTGCACGTTTTACGGGGCGAGTTGCACATCTCACTGCAGGATGAAGAGGAATACGAGCTAAAATCCGGGGATAGTTTCTACTTCGAGAGCGCCATCCCGCATCGCTGGAGAAATCCGGGCCGCACGGAAACCTGGGTATTGTGGATCAACACTCCGCCGACGTTCTGAGATGCCGGCGGGAGTCGTGGGAAACAAAAAACCGCAAGGAGGCCGTTGATGATACGGCGCTTACTCAGCCCGCTGCTGCTTTTGACTGCCCTTTTCCTGCTGGGATCCTGCGGAAAGAAAACGCCAACCCTGAGCCTGCTGGTTTGGGAGGGCTATGCGGACCCCTCCTTTGTTCATTCCTTTGAGCAGCAGTACCACTGCAAAGTCTCCGCTTCTTATATGGGATCGAGTGATGAACTGGTCGCGAAGCTGCGCGGTGGAAGCGCCGGAAACTACGATGTGATTTCGCCTTCGAGCGATGTTGCGACCTCGATCGCCGCGGCCGGGCTGGCAGCCGCGCTCGATCTCTCGAAACTTCCCAGCTACGGCCAGCTTTCGCCCGAGCTCAGGTCCCTGCCTCTGGTGCGGGTGAACGGCCAAGTCTACGGAGTGCCCTTTATGTGGGGGCCGAATCCGATGATTTACGACACCACGGTTTTTCTCAAGCCGCCGGAAAGCTGGGCCGTATTTTGGGATCCAAAGTATCGTGAGAAGATTTCCGTCTGGGACGACCTTTCGACGGTCTACATGGCAGCGCAGGTTTTAGGCTACGACCAGCCCGACCCCAGCCAGCTTTACAATCTTAGCGACGAACAACTGGAGGCGGTCAGGAAAAAGTTGCTCGAGCTGAAGCCCAACATCCGGAAAATGTGGTCGACCGGCGGCGAACTCACCAATCTGTTTCAAAATCATGAGATCGTTGCTGCTATGGGCTGGCCGCTGATGACCAATCAGCTGCGTAAGCTCAATTTTCCCGTCGGCGAAACCATTCCCAAAGAAAACACTACCGGCTGGATCGACCACCTGATGATCACCGCCGCGAGTGCGCACAAAGAATTGGCGCAAGCTTTCCTCGCGTACATGATCGAAGCCCAAACGCAGAAGAAAGTCGCCGATGTCAC
>PKYX01000546.1:2989-3968 GCA_003132825.1 Acidobacteriaceae bacterium | reverse complement strand
CCGCGGCTGTGATTGAAACCCTCGTGAGTTGCGGCGTCAATCGCGTGAGCCTGGGGGTGCAATCCTTCGTGGACCGGGAAGCCGCTGCCGTGGGGCGCTTGCACCAACGGAAAACCGTCGAAGATGATATTAGACGCCTCCGCGACGCTGGACTGGCGAATCTGAGCGTCGACCTCATTGCCGGGTTGCCCCACCAGAGCGCCGCGAGCTGGGAAGTTTCTCTGGCTGCGGCGGTCGATTCCGGCCTGCCCCATATCAGCGTTTATATGCTGGAGGTGGATGAAGACTCCCGGCTCGGTCGAGAACTCCTCGCCGGTGGTACAAGGTACCACGCCCACTTCGTCCCCGACGAGGACCTGACAGCCGATCTGTACGATGCCGCTTGTGACCGATTGGAAGCTGCGGGTGTCGAGCAGTACGAGATTTCGAACTTCGCTCGCCTGGGTTGCCAATCGCGGCACAACTTGAAGTACTGGACGCGCCAGCCCTATCTCGGCTTCGGGGTGGATGCACACTCCATGCTCGAAGCCCGAGGCTCTGAAACTCATTCTGGCTCGACCGAGAAGTCGGTGTACAGGACCCGCTCTGGCGAGATCGAGCGGTCTTGGACCGACGGCGTCGCGCCAGGTCCTAGCCACCAGGGGCAGGATCGAAGCTTTCTCGAAGCGCCGGGGAGCCGAACTGGTCTGTCCTCGGCGGGGCAGGACTCAAGCGATGCCATTCCAGGCCGCGAGTCGCCGGGCTTTCGCCGCTGGGCTGATGAACCCGACGCGGTCCGCTTCGCGGCCCCGGATTCGCTCGACGGCTATCTAGCCTCGCAGCCGCTCATTCGCACACCGGTCGCGTATCCGGCGGCGATCGAGGAGACATTTTTCCTGGGGCTGCGCCTGAACCAGGGCGTGGACTTGGAGAAAATCGCAGCCAAGTTCGGCAGGGAAGGGATCGGTCCATTCTTCGCCACCATACGGGAGTTTGCAGA
>PKYX01000546.1:0-2875 GCA_003132825.1 Acidobacteriaceae bacterium | reverse complement strand
CGGGAGCTTCGCGTTTCATCCGCGTTTGCCTTGGCGGGCTACTGGAGCGAAGGCAACCGAGCACGCTTTCGAGCCAGCCCGCGCAGGTGTGCGTCGCCCCGATGGGGATAGCGCGCCGTATCCTGGCTGCGAAGAGCGAAAAAAGCGAGTCCCGAATAGTCGACTTGAGCCCTTGTTTCCCTCACCCGCCGGTCGGTCGGTTGGTTCCGCTCCGGAAGACTGGAAGCGAGGCCCGGAGCCGGGTTTCGCGAATCTCTCTGCTCCGCTCCAGGGGTAACTTTTCCCGCTGCGGTCGCTGTGTTCTAATCAAGTCTTTCCCATCGGAACCGACCGTGCGCCGCATCGCGCCGATGCAGAGACTGTGGCCCCTGGAGGCATCGTGGACTTCCAACTCAACGACGAGCAGCTCCACCTGAAAAAGAGTGTGCGCGAATTCGCCGAGCGCGAGATTGCTCCCAACGTAATGAAGTGGGACGAAGCGGGCGAGTTCCCATTGGCCACCATCAAGGAACTGGGAAAACTCGGCCTGTTAGGGGTGATCTTTCCGGCCGAATATGGCGGTGCCGGCATGGGCTATGTCGAATACGTAGCAGCCATCGAGGAACTTTCGCGAGTGGATGGATCGGTCGGCATTATCGTGGCTGCTCACACCTCGCTGTGCACCAACCATATTTTTCTCTCCGGCACGGAAGCTCAGAAAAAGGAATATGTGAGCAAGCTGGCCACCGGCGAGTACATTGGCGCCTGGGGCCTTACCGAACCGTCCTCGGGATCGGACGCCGGCAGTGCCCGCATGACCGCCGTGCGCAAAGGCAACACCTGGGTGCTGAATGGCACGAAGACCTTCTGCACCAATGGCCACTACGCCGATGTCCTGGTCGTGCTCGCCGTGACCGACCGCGCCGCCCACACCCACGGACTCTCCGCGTTCTTGGTGGACAAGGGAACTTCAGGCTTCCGCCCGGGAAAGAAAGAAAACAAGCTCGGACTGCGCGCCAGCGATACCGCCGAACTGATTTTCGAAGACTGCGTCCTGCCCGCCGGGAAACTGTTGGGCGCCGAAGGCCACGGCTTCGTGGATGCCATGCGAGTATTGGACGGCGGCCGTATTTCGATTGCCGCCCTTTCCTTAGGCATGGCCGAAGGCGCTTATGAAGCGGCGCTGAAGTATTCCAAGCAGCGCCGGCAATTCGGCAAGGCGATCAGCGAATTTCAGGCCATTCAATGGAAGTTGGCGGATATGGCGACCGAGATCGAAGCTGCCAAGCTTCTCACCCTGCGCGCCGCCTCCATGAAGGATGCAGGAATGAAGACGACTCTAGAATCCTCGATGGCCAAGCTCTACGCAAGCGAAGTGGCGGTCCGGTGCGCCAATGAAGGGGTTCAGATTCACGGCGGCTATGGCTTCATCAAAGACTATCCGGCAGAGAAGTTTTACCGCGATGTGAAGCTCTGCACGATCGGCGAAGGCACGAGCGAAGTCCAGCGTCTGGTGATCGCCCGGCAATTGCTCAAGGACTAGCGGCGATCCGCGGCGTCCACGGGCGCGAAAGCCTCACCCGGCCCAACACTTCGTGCTACATTCTCCTCAGTGTTGTCATGCCCCAGAGCCTGATTCTCGTCAATCTGCTGATCAAGCTGGGCGTCGCCGCCTCGGCAGCCAGCATTCTGGGACGATCGGTCGAGTTCAAGTCGCTGCTGTTTCGGGAAGAGCGCAACTGGAGGCAGCAGACCTACCTCGTGCTCTGGCTTGGCATTCCCATGGCTCTCGGGGTGTGGATCCGGTTTATTCAAAAGAGCTTTTTTGCCGGCGACCTATCCTTTGAGACCACTATCCTTCTGGGGGTGATCGGCGGTCGCTTTACCGGCATGCTGGGCGGGGCGCTGTTGGCCTTTCCTGCCCTATTGCACGGCGAATGGGTCACACTGCCTTTCATGCTGCTTTGCGGCTTCCTAGCGGGGCAGTTACGCAGTTTGGCGGCCGACCGCGACGACATCTGGTCGTTCTCCCCATTTGTTGACCTGAGCATTTACCGCTGGCTCCGGCGCAACCTGCCGAAGCCCCGCCCCTTCGAATGGCAGACGATGTTCTTCGTCACCATCGTGGCCCTGCGCGTGGTGCAGACCGAGCTGCACCGCCTTCCGCGCCACCCCACCTTTAGCCTGGAGTCCCCCACCTGGTGGGTGCGAGCCCTGATCTATGCGACTTCGATTGCCGTCATTGGCATTGAACTCAAGATCTGGAACAGCGTTCGCATTCAGATCAAGCTGGAAGAGCAAGAGCGCCTGTTGTTGCACGCCCGCATGGAGGCTCTGCAGAACCAGATCAATCCTCACTTCCTGTTCAACACGTTGAACTCGGTGTCGTCGCTGGTCCGCTTCGATCCCGATACAGCCCGCGAAATGATCATCAAGCTGGCCAACATTCTTCGGCGCTTGCTGAGCAGCAGTGAGGCCTTTGTCCCGCTGCGCGAGGAGGTGGAGTTCATCGATGACTATCTGGACATTGAAGTGGTTCGCTTTGGCCGGGACAAACTGCAAGTGTTGAAGGAGTTGGCTCCGGCGTCGCTGGATGTGCTGGTCCCGAGCATGCTTCTGCAGCCNNAAATTCCATCAAGCACGGTCTCTCCTCCAAGATCGAGGGTGGCAGTATTTACTTGCGCAGCCGCCTGGCGGCGGGGGATTCTCAACTCATCATCGAAATCGAAGACGATGGCGTCGGCATGGGCGCGGCGAACCTTCTGGAAAGGCCGACCGGACTAGGCGGCACCGGCATCGGCATGGCGAACGTGGCGGAGCGGCTGAAAGTGCTGTATGGCGACACGGCTCACATGACCATCGACAGTCACGAAGGGAAGGGAACTCTCATCCGCCT
>PKYX01000271.1 GCA_003132825.1 Acidobacteriaceae bacterium | reverse complement strand
GCTCCCGCGATCGTGCTCGAGAAGCTGCAGACGGTCGAGGCGAAAAACCTGGAGCTGACCGGGACGGTGAAGGCCACGGCCCACGGCGAAGGAACTCTCGACAATCCCAATATCACCGCCACGGTCGAGCTGCCGACCTTGCAACTCCAGCAGACCTCGATCACGGGAATCAAAGCGCAATTGAATGTTGCGGGGCATCGCGCCAGTCTGGTGCTGGTTTCAGAGGTCGCCCAAGCCCACGTCGAGGCCCGGGGCACGGTCGACCTTACCCCTGGCTATGATGCCGACCTCACCGTGGATCTCGGCCGGACCCCGCTCCGCCCCCTGCTGGCCCTGTACTTTCCCGGCTTACCGGAAGGCTTCGACGGGGAGACCGAACTCCACGCCAAGCTCGAAGGGCCGCTCGCGGACAGGTCGCGGATCGAGGCGCACCTGACCATCCCCACTTTCAGCGCTCGCTATCAAAATCTACAAATTGCGAGCGTTGCCCCGATCCGTGCCGATTTTATCCATTCGACGCTGACCTTTCAGCCGGCCCAGATTCGTGGAACCGGTACCTCGCTCGATTTGGGGGGGACGGTGCCGATCGCAGGAGATGGGCCGCTGAACCTCACCGCCAAGGGTTCTCTCGATGTTCGCATCGTGCAGATCCTTCGCCCTGATATCCATAGCTCCGGGTCGGTCACGCTCGACGTTCACACCTCGGGAACGGCGCACCAACCCGCGGTGAAGGGCCAGGTCCATGTGCAAGACGTGGCCTTTTCAACCGCTGCTGCCCCGCTCGGGGTCGAACAACTGCAGGGCGATCTCGATCTGGATGGCGAAAAATTGCAGATCAAAAACCTGGCTGCCCAGGTCGGAGGTGGTCAGGTATCCGCCGGAGGTTCGGTCACATTCGGTGCCGAACCGCAATTCAATCTGGCGCTCGAGGGCCACTCGGTGCGGCTGCGCTACCCGGAGGGCGTGCGCACCGTGCTCGACTGCAATCTGGCCTTGACCGGAACGAGCGAAGCGTCCGCTGTGACCGGCCGGGTTCTGATCGACAGCTTGTCTTTCACGCCCGATTTCGACTTGAACCAGTTCATGAACCAGTTCGAGGGCGACTCCGCTCCACCGGCGAGCGAAGGATTCGCCGACAATATGAAGCTCCAGATCGCCGTCGAATCCACCCGAGACTTGAATGCCACCAGTTCCCAACTGAGCCTCGAAGGAAGCGCGAACCTGCGGGTGACCGGGACCGCGGCATATCCCGTCATCGTCGGCCGAGCCGACCTGACCTCAGGAGACCTGTTCTTTCGCAGCAACCGCTATCGGCTGCAGCACGGGCTCATCACGTTCTCGAATCCGGTCGAAACCGAACCGATGGTGAACGTGGCCGTTACCACCACCATTGAACAATACGATCTGACGGTGACCCTCAAGGGACCGCTGGAGAATCTGCGAACCACCTATGTTTCCGATCCTCCGCTCGCGACCGCGGATGTGATCAATCTGATTGCCAGCGGTCAGACGACAGAAGAGTCGGCGAGCTCGAGCACCAGCCCGGATTCCATCCTGGCCGGGCAGGCGGCCAGCCAGTTCAGTGGGGGACTGCAAAAGCTGGCCGGGGTTTCCAGCCTGCAGATCGATCCCTTGATCGGTGGCAATAACCAGAATCCCTCCGCCAGAATCGCTTTGCAACAGCGTGTGACCAAGAATTTTCTGTTTACGTTTTCGACCGACGTAACCCAGGCCGGCAGCGAAGTCGTGCAGGGAGACTACGACATCAACCGCCGCTGGTCGGTGAGCGTTTCGCGCGATCAGCTGGGAGGAGTTTCCGTCTACGGTCGTTATCGTACAAAATTCTAGGCCCCCGTGGACGTCCTGGGTAGGAGCGGGGGTCTAGCGATACCGCACGTCGTCCGTGACTCAACCGCCCTGCGAAAGCGGCTGGCCAATCGCATCCCCTGTGCTGGTCCTCATGGAATCGTTCGGAGCCATAAAGAAAAGCCTTGATGCGGCAATTGGCCCTTCCTGCGGGCTTGATTCTTCCCCAGCCCCTTGTTGGGAACAAAACCACCCCATCCTTCGTATACTTACTGGCATTCGGTAGAGTGCTGCCTCGACACACTGCGTTTTAAGGAGGGTCTCATGCGCTATCTTGGGCTCGCATTGATCGTAGGAATGGTCGTGCTGGCGTTGCCTTACGCCCAGTCCCAATCGAAGTCAAGCGATGCGCGGAATTCAATGCTCGTGATTGTTCTCAAAGACGGACAACGGCGAAGCTTTCCCATGTCGGACATCGAACGCATTGAGTTCGCGACTCCTGCGACGGAGGCTTCCAATGTCGGCCAAGGCCGCTTCTTGGGCAAGTGGAGAGTGGGCGACGGCATGGGCGGATTTTTCGAGATCACTTTGGAACGCGACGGCATAGCGCGGAAAACCTTGAACGCGCCCCACGGCACTTGGGTTGTGGCCGACGGAGAAGCTCAGATTACCTGGGAGGACGGCTGGCGTGACGCGATCCGTAAAGTCGGCCACAGCTACCAAAAAGTTGCCTACAAGCCAGGGTCAACTTTCAGCGATCCGCCAGACCATACCGCTTCCGCCGAGAGTGTGGAGCGCAGTCCAATCTAGAAGTCCTTTCGGCCCACGCGTTGCAAGCATTCGGTCGACTCAGTCGTGCGGGCGAAATGGAACGACTGGACCTCGCGAGTGCGGCAATCGTCGTCTTACGAGAATCCGCGGTTTCCAATCCCTGGTCCTGCTCGGGACCAAGATTTGAGACCGTCGGACACTGGGGGGGGCGCCGCGCAGCGGGAAAAGCCGACTACGGAGAAGGCTGCAACCGAGAAGGGGGAGTCGTTTTGCTGTGTCCCCCGGAGCAAGCCGATCGCTCGAATCGATGCCGAGCTGCGCCCATCCCGCCTCGCGAGAGTAGCGGGAATTGCTGGGAGAAGCGTTCGAGGTCAGCAGGTACGTGGTTGTCTCGGGGCCTCGAGAACCCGATTCAGGTTGTACGCCGCGCTGATCAATCCCATGTGCGTGTAGGCCTGCGGAAAGTTGCCGAGTGGTTCTCCGCTCGGACCAGTTTCTTCCGCGTAGAGGCCCAGATGGTTGGCCCGTGACAACATTTTCTCAAACAGCCATCGGGCCTGTGGAATCCGGCCCATCCTGGTCAGCGCTTCGACCAGCCACAGGGTGCAAACATTAAAAGTTCCCTCTCCCGGCGGCAGGCCATCCTCGGGATGATCGGGGGTATAGCGATAGGCCATGCCGTCGCTGACTAAACCGCCATTGGAAAGCGGCTGGCAAATAGCATCCACGGTGCTGATCATCATGGGATCGTTCGGAGCCATGAAGAAAACCAGAGGCATCATCAGCAGGGAAGCGTCCAATCTCGTACTGCCGTAGCTCTGCACGAATGATCGCCGCTCCTGATTCCATCCTTGATCGAGGACTTCTTCGTAGATCGCATTCCGGCACTTGAGCCACCGGCCAAGATCGGCAGGCAGGGAGCGCTTTTGCGCCAGACGCAGCCCCCGGTCAACCGCCACCCAGCACATCACCTTGGAGTGCACGAAGGGGCGGGGATCGCCGCGCGGTTCCCAGATCCCCTGATCCGGTCGTTGCCAATTGGCGCACACCCAATCGACCAACCGGCGAACATCTTTCCACAGGCGCCAGGTGACGGGCTGACCGTATTTGTTGTAGAGATACACGGCATCGATGAGCGCGCCGTAAATGTCGAGTTGCAGTTGTTTGAAGGCATCATTTCCAATGCGGACCGGCCGGGAGCCGCGGTAACCTTCCAGGTGAGCGAGAGTTCGCTCATGCAAGTCGGGATTGCCGTCCACCGAATATACGGTCTGCAGCGAATCCGCTTCCGCTAGTTCCGCGCATCGCTCTTCGATCCAGTTCATGAACAGCGCCGCCTCGTCGAATAAGCCAATGCGCAGCAGGGCATACACGGTGTTGGCGGCATCCCGGATCCAGTTATAGCGATAGTCCCAGTTCCTTTCGCCACCGATCCATTCCGGAAGGCTGCAACTGGGAGCGGCGATAATGGCGCCAGTGGGCGCGTAGGTCAGCAATTGCAGCAGCAACGCCGAACGTTCGACCATTTCACGCCACCGCCCTCGGTAGCTGCACTTCGCGAGCCAGGTTTGCCAGTAAACCGCGGTTGCTTCCTCCAGTTCCTCCAGTGCAGGTTCGGCAATAGCGCCTTCTTTCAACCAGCCATCGCGCTCGGCCGCGAAGATGAAACTCAAGGTCTCGGACTCCTTGAGGGTGAACTCAGCCTCGACCGCGTCTCCAACTTTTCGTAGGGGGATGGAGGCGGCGAGGGCAAAGGACTGGGCCGGGGAGCGAAAGCTGGCGCCTCCTTGGCTTATTACAACCTCATGGCCGTCCTGCGCATAGTTCAGTGCGGGGGCGCAGCGGAGTCGCAGGGACGGCGTCCCGCTCACCGATTTCACCCGCCGAACCAACTGCGAACTGTGCGGTTCGGTTTCGATCAAACGTAAGGGCATGAAATCAGTGAGTTCGGCGACTCCATCCGGCGTGAGAAAGCGAGTGACCAAGATATTGGTTTCGGGTTGATAGAGTTGCTGACACCGGGCTTCGGGCGAGACCGGTCCGATCGTGAACTGGCCGCCTCGCTTCTCGTCGAGAATGCCGGCGAAAACGCTGGGCGAGTCAAACCGCGGCAGGCAGAGCCAGTCGACCGAGCCATCGAGGCCGATCAGGGCCGCGCTGTGCAAGTCTCCGACAACTCCGTAGCTCGAAATCGATTTGTATGGCATGGGCTCAACTTTCACATCGCTGCAGAAGCGGTCTTGCGGAATTCCGGGCTTCCCTTCGGAAAGCCGGAGATGGGCAAAAAACAACCGGCGCGTGACAGTGACGAGTCGGACATCCCCTTAGCGGCAGTGCAGATCGGCTTCCCCACCATCCTAGCAGCAGACTCCAGGTTCTTGGTTGGGCGTTCGGTAAGTTCGCATGACGGTCGCCCCCGGAGGGCCGGCTTCGCGTTTCCGTCTGGCATGCAGCGAAAGTTCGGATCGCCTACAGCCGTAACCGGACAGATGCCTCATCTTCCCTGGCTGACGCGCCAAGCATGGACTTCGACCCTAACCGCAGGCAAGCCCGGCGGGGCATTCCAACTGCTTCGAAGTCGCGAGAGAAAAAGGGTGGGCCATCATGTTGGCGGCTGTAATCTTAGCCGTTGGTCCGGATGGTTTTCGCCCGGGGAAGATGCGAGGCTTTCTGCGGGACAGAGGAACCCGAGCCACCCGAAGTACTGGCCGGAACTCCCAATCTCGTGTTTAGAAATACTGGGACAGTCCGTGCTCGAGCCCATGGTGGGCCGGCTTGAGGAAGCGGGCTTCGGATCGGTTTCCGTTCTGGCCGGCCACGCCCTGGCGAATCTGCTGCCTGCGCGTCCAGCGCGGAGCGGAAAGCTTGTTCTGGTCCGCCATCCGGATTTCGCTGCAATCGGCGGCAGAGCGTCTCTCGTCCGATATGCCGACGAAGGGGTCGAGTCTGTCCTGCTCCGGCGAGCGGGAGCCTTCCTGGAATTCGATCTGGGCGATTTCTTGCGTTCGCATCGCGACCGTCAGCAGGCGTTTTCCCCGGCTCTCGGACACGCTTGGTCCGCTCGATGGTTGGGGGATTGACGCCGCCCGACTCCGCCCGAGCGGAATGCTGGGGGTGGCAAGCCCGCGGAGTCGCATCATTTTCATTTCGTTATCCGCGGTCGGCTCAAACCGAGAGGCCAGCTCGGATGGGACAGGATGGAACTCTACTCGCGAAATCATGACCAGCGCACCCCTCCCCGCAGCGGGGATGGGATGGGGGTTGGGAGGAAATCGTCGACTGATTCTTAGTTCAGGTTCGGCAACAACACGCAAGCCG
>PKYX01000303.1 GCA_003132825.1 Acidobacteriaceae bacterium | reverse complement strand
CCGGAAGCGACGGCCGGGGCCGCGGTCCTGGCCCGCGGGGAGGCCGTGGTCGTGCCCCCGGAGCCGCACCATAGGCAGGGGAGTGCGCTCGCGCCGTTCCAGAGCGATGCGACTGGGCTCGCTCGGCGGTCGGCCGACCGGGCGATCAATGTGGATGTCATTTTCCCAGTGCTGCACGGGACCTTTGGGGAAGACGGGACCATCCAGGGGTTGCTCGAACTGGCGGACATTCCCTACGTGGGCGCGGGCGTGCTGGGTTCAGCGGCGGGGATGGATAAGGACATCATGAAGGCGCTGTTCCAGGCTGCCGGCTTGCCGATTGTGAAGCATGTGACCGTTCTGCGCTCGGAGTGGGAAGACAACGCGAAGAAAGTTCAGCGGCTGGTGGCCGCCAAGTTGAAGTATCCGGTATTCGTGAAGCCCGCGAATTTGGGCTCATCGGTCGGAATTTCGAAGGCGCATGACGGCCAGNNTTGTGATCGAGCAGGGCGTGGGTGGGAAAAAGCAGAAAGCGCGGGAGATTGAGTGCTCGGTGCTGGGCAATGATCGGCCGGAGTCGTCCGTGCCCGGGGAGATTGTCCCGAGTACGGAGTTCTACGACTACAAGGCCAAGTATCTCGATGAAGGTTCGCAGCTGATCATTCCCGCGAAACTCAGCAAGGCGGAGACCAAGCGCGTGCAGCAATTGGCCATTGCCGCTTTCCAGGCGGTGGACTGCTCGGGCCTCGCGAGGGTGGATTTTCTCATGGACCCGAAGAACCGGAAAATTTATCTGAATGAGATCAACACCATGCCGGGATTTACCTCGATCAGCATGTACCCCAAACTGTGGGCGGCTTCCGGGCTGCCTTATCCCAAGCTGATCGAGCGCCTGATCCAGCTGGGTCTGGAGCGGCACGCCGAGAAGATGAAAAACCAATACACCCGGTGAAGCACCCATAGCGCTCGGCGATCGGATCTGCCTGCTTTTCCGAGAACGTCGCACCTGCTTCCGAAGGCAGGCTACTTCTGGCTGGGGTCGACGCTCAGCTCCGGAATCCGATGGATTCCGCATCGGCCGAAAACAAATCGGACCGCCCAGGCTGCGATGGCCACGCGGTGGACCGCGCGGCGAACATGATCGCGATCGCCTGCGGGAAAGTGGGCGGCACGGGGCGGATCGGTGGCAGGCGCGGATGGGTGAAGGAAACCGAAGCCTCAACCGCTTTTCCCTTTTCGATGGCCAGAATCACGCCTCCCAGAATGACGGACACCAGAGCCGTGGTCGACCTGGGAAAACGAAATTCGGAACGCATGGCGAACCTCCTGGGAGCAACCCAACCTGCATCGCACTCGAAGCGGATGCGTTCCTGGAACCCGCCGCGGAGCTGGCACGGTGAACGAATCTGGCGATCTAGCGTTCGGCGGAAGAGGCCCTGTTGAGCTGTGCATCGACAGCAGCTTCAACCTTCTCGAACGGCTGTTCTGGGCTTGGCGCAGGCTGCAATCGTCCCTGGCGATCGATCAGAAAAATCGCTGGGTAACGTGCAATGTCTCGATAGAAGCTGGGAACTCCCGCGCTCAGTGTGAGCAGCGGGTAACTCACCGGAACTTGCTCCACATATTTCCTTTGCACACTGACGTCCTCGTCCGACAGCCCGAACACCATGAACCCTTGATCCTTCCGCTCTCGGTATATCCGGTCGAGCCTCGGCATCTCCGCCCGGCAGGGTCCGCACCAGGTCGCCCAAATATTGACGATCACGACTTTGCCCTTCTGATCTTCTAGACGTTGGATCTTCCCGAAAAGGTCCGGGGTCTCGAAGGGCGGTGCTGCCACATCCCGCAGTGCCATGTTTCGGGACTGCTTCGACCGGGTGATGCCATCGCTCACCGGCTTCCAAGCGAAACCCAGCGAGAGAATCGCGAGGGCGATACCCACTTTCGCAGACCGGGAAAGCGCTCGCCGGCGCCGATCCCGGATGGCCAGAACAAGGGTGACCAGCAAGGGCAGGGTCATCGCGAGAGTCGATATGGAAAGGCGAAACACCCAATCCTTTTCGCGATCGGGACTGGCCCAGGTCAGCACCGTATAGACCAGCGCGTACAACATAAGGGCGGCAAGCGGCGAAAGGATGCCGGAAACGAGCACACGGTAGTTCGACAATTTGGTCATTCGAGCTACGATCTCCAATCGCGCTGCCTTTCCCTGGAGAAGTCAGCCATCGCGCACGGAACTTTGTTCTCAAAGACGACTATTTCGAAACTTCCCCCGAATCACCAGCGGCCTTTGTGGCGTGAATTGTCGCCACCCTTTCCCGCCGGCCGCCGGCTTCGCCGCGAGCGCCTGTTCGAGTAAACTAACTCGCTGCAAAGAGAACGCAGCCCATGTCCCGCTATTGCGAAAACGCTTCAACAACGCAACATTTGATGATGGCGGCCAGTTAGCCAGTTTAGCCTGGACGGTCGTTTCTCGTGGCGAATATCCCAGCCCAACGTGCAGCAGCATCACGCGTTGATGCACATGCGCAGACGGGAAGCCTCGCATGAGCAAGAAGAATCTCCTAGCACGGTTCGGATTGGTTGCGACTTCCCTCATGTTCTCCGCCGAAAACCATGAAGATCAGGATCAAGAGCAGTTCCGTGAAGGGCAAGGTTCTTACCCACAAGGCCGCTTTGGCGGAGAAACCGTTGGAATCAGTGTGTTTTCTGTCGGAGACGTCGTGCACCACGCCGGAGTCTGGCGAATATCTTAATTGGTCGGACTGACGAAGGAAGGTATCTAGCAAGATTGCCCAAACGTGGACATCTACAGCAAGGGCGGAGATGCGTCGAAGCACAAACCAACTGGGCGAATGCTGCCTGCTGGAATCATAGCCTGTGGCAAATCAGACCTA
This sequence comes from Acidobacteriaceae bacterium, assembly GCA_003132825.1. GTDB lineage: Bacteria > Acidobacteriota > Terriglobia > Terriglobales > Acidobacteriaceae > PALSA-270. The sequence continues at coordinate 5,814 of PKYX01000303.1, read as the reverse complement.
CCCACTCCCAACTGGCAAGTCTCTGTTGTTAGCAAGTCTCTTGACGGAACCACCGTCCTCCCGCTACCATAGCCTACAAGTTTGCTCTTCGGAGCAGACCTTGGATTTCATGCAGAGTGGCTGAGGGACGAGCCCTGAGAAGCCACGACAACCGGATCGGAAGGAAACTTCCGGTCGTCTGGTGTCAACTCTCGCCCTACACAGGGGGAACATGAGATTCGGGGTGCCGAGTTCCAGCATCTCGTTCCTCTTTTCCACCTCACAGGGAAAGAGGATTTCGCTTTTTGGGGCTGTTGATCCGGCTCGTCCCCCGCTGCTCAAATTTCGCGAAGATTAGGATTTCGCGAAGAAGAGAGTGGCTAATGAACTACGAACTCAGATGTCGCGAATGTGGCAAGACCTGGGGAAACCAACCCCGTTCGATCTGTGAAGACTGTTTCTCCCCTCTTGAAGTTGCCTACGACTACGACGCTCTCCGCAGCGAATTCACCCGCGAGAAGATCGCGCAGGGTCCACCCAGCATGTGGCGGTATCGGGCGTTGCTGCCCCTGCCCGAGAACTACGAGCCGAGCGTTCCGGCGGGTTTCACGCCGCTGCTCGCGGCGCCCCGCTTGGCCAAGCAGTGGGGGGCGAAGAACCTCTATCTGAAAAATGATGCCGTCTGCCTGCCCACCCTGAGTTTCAAGGATCGGGTGGTCGCGGTGGCTTTGGCGCAAGCCCGCAATTTCGGCTTTGATACGGTGTCTTGTTCTTCGACCGGCAATCTGGCGAATTCGGTGGCGGCGCAGGCGGCGCGCAACGGGTTTCATTCGTGGATTTTCATTCCCGCCGATCTGGAGCCGGCCAAGATCATCGGCACGCTGGTGTACGGCGCGAAGCTGGTGCGGATCGCCGGCAGCTACGATCAAGTGAACCGGCTATGCTCGCAGATTGCGGATGAACATCACTGGGGCTTCGTCAACGTGAATCTGCGCCCCTACTACGCGGAAGGTTCGAAAACCGTGGGCTTTGAAATCGCGGAGCAGCTGGGGTGGCGGCTGCCCGATAACATCGTGGTTCCGATGGCGGGTGGGTCGTTGATTACCAAGATCAAGAAGGCGTTCGATGAATTGGTTCGGCTGGGACTGGTCGAGCCGAAAGCGGTCAAGATCTTTGGCGCGCAGGCGACCGGATGCTCACCGATTTCGACCGCTGTGAAGGCGGGAAACGCCGATATCGAGCCCCAGAAGCCAACCACCTTGGCGCGGTCTCTTGCGATCGGCAATCCGGCTGACGGCCACTACGCGATCAAGACCATCACCGGGAGCGGCGGCTGGGCGGAGGACGTCTCCGATGTCGAAGTCGTCGAGTCCATGCAACTGTTGGCCGAAGCCGAGGGCGTCTTCACCGAGACGGCCGGCGGCGTTACCGTGGGCTGTGCTCGCAAACTCTATCGCCAGGGGCGCATTAAACCGGAAGAGACCACGGTGCTCTGCATCACCGGCAACGGTTTGAAGACCACGGATGCACTCACCGGCCAGTACGAAGCGGAAGCACCGATTGCGCCCAAGCTGGCTGAATTTGAAGCCTATCTGGGCCGCACGCTCGAAGTCGCCGAGGCGGTGGGAGCCTGAGATGACCATCACGGTGCAGATTCCGACGGCGCTGCGCCGCCACACCGCCGGCACGGCGAAGATCACCTGCTCGGCGGCGAACCTGGGGGAGCTGTTCACCGTACTCGACCAGCAGTTCCCCGACCTGAAGCCGCACCTGCGCGATGAGGCCGGACAGATCCGGCGATTCCTGAACGTGTATGTAAATGAAGAGGATATCCGCTTCCTGGGCGGCTCGAGCTACGCCTTCTCCGACGGAGATGAGATCCTGCTGGTGCCCTCGATCGCCGGCGGGGCTTGCTAGATCCCGTTCCGGGAACGGGTTACCCACTCCCACCGTAAACATTTCTTCTTCGCCACTCAAAAGGCTTGCCGCCCCTCCGATTGTTGCCGTACAATCTAACTAACCGGTTAATTAAGTCGTCCCTATGCACGCTGTGCTTTCCAAGTCGCGCCTGGGTTCCCGCGGGCGTCCGAAAAAGAGCCGGGCCGCCATCCTGCAAGCCGCGGTGCGGGAGTTTTCGCGGGAGGGAGTAGCCGGAGCGCGGATCGATGCCATCGCGCGCGCGGCGCGGGTCAACAAAGCGCTGCTGTACTACTACTTTAAGGACAAGGAAGCGCTCTACGGCGAGGTCCTGGACCAGGTTTTCGCAGGCTTGACCGTCGCCGTTATGGAGGTTCTCGCGCGCCCGCTTCCTCCGCGCAAGAAAATACTGGCTTACGTGAAAATGCACTTTGACTATATTGCCGCCCATCCCCTGTATCCTCGGCTGGTACAAGCCGAGATGATGCGGGCGGGGCGGGGCGCGAGTACGCAGCTTGAGCACGTGGTCAAACAATATTTCCGGCCGCTGTACGGCGAGCTGGCGGCGCTACTGTTGGAAGGCCGGGCTTGCGGAGATTTTCGTGCCGTGGACCCCTTGCAGTTTATTCCCTCGATGATTTCCGTGATTATTTTCCACTTCAACAGCGCGCCCGTGGTGCGCCTCATGACCGGGGCGGATCCGATGTCGCCCAAGCATATATCGGCGCGCCGGGCCGCGGTGCTCGATTTCATCTCCGCGGCATTGTTCCGGGACGGGAACACCTCGGCGCGAGGAGGACACGAGTGAGCAGCCGCAACAAGATCGGGATCCTAATCGGCATTATTTTCGTCATTTCTCTGACCTACTACCTGATTTCGACGCCGCGCTCAAAAGACCTGGTTCTGGTGGGTACGGTGGACGCCAATCAAGTCATCGTCAGCCCCCAGATTCAAGGACGCCTGGCGCAGTTGCTGGTGGATGAAGGAACCCACGTCAAGCAGGGGGACCTCATTGCGGTGCTGGACTCGTCGGAACTCGAGGCCGAGCAGCGAGCGGCGGCTGCGACCATCGCCAGTTCACAGCATAAGGTTTCGGAGATGCAGGCCACCGAACAGGCTACGCAAGGCTCGACCGCCAGCAGCGTGGTGAACGCCGGAGCCAAGCTGGAGTCGGCGCGCGCCCAATTGCTGCAAGCCCAAGCCACCTTGCAGCGGACCGAAAGCGACAGCCGGCGCTCGATCGAACTGGCCAAGCTAGGGATTGCCTCAGATCAGGATCGCGTGCAGGCGGAGACGAACCTGGCAGCGCAGCAAGCGGTCGTGCAGTCGCTGAAGGATCAGGTGGGCGCCTCCGAGGCTGATCTGAAGATGGCCGAGGCCAACACCCACCAGGCGCATGCCGCAGAGAGCACGGTCCAGTCCACCGAAGCGGACCTGGCCAATGCCCGGGAACTGCAGAAAGAAGCGCAGGTTCGCCTGGGCTATACCAAAATCTATGCCCCGGTGACGGGCATCGTCTCGGTGCGCGCCGCCCGCCAGGGCGAAGTGTTAAACGTAGGGCAGCCGATTGTGACCATCGTCGACCCGAATGATACCTGGGTACGGGCGGCGATTCCTGAAACCTATACCGACCACATCGGTCTCGGAGACACGCTGCGCATCGAGCTGCCGGGCGGCACGATCACTTCCGGCAAAGTATTTTTCAAATCGCCCGAAGCCGATTTCGCCACCCAGCGCGATGTCAACCGGCGCAAGCGCGACATCAGAACCATCGTGCTCAAAGTCCGGCTGGATAATCCCAAAGGCGATTACGTTCCCGGCATGACGGCGAACGTGCTGGTGTCTCCCGAGCAGATCAACGGCGCGGCGGGACCCTCGTCCGCTTCCGCGGAGCCGCACCCGTGACCACCGACCCTGATCTGCATACCAGTGGAACCGCGAGCCCCGCAGCCGGGGCGAAGGGTCCGGGCGCGAATGGCGGCGCCGAGCCGAATGCCATTGAGGTCGACCACATCGTCAAGAAGTACGGAGACTTCGCCGCCGTCGACGACGTTTCTTTCAGCGTCAAGGAAGAGGAAATCTTTGGTCTGCTGGGGCCGAATGGCGCGGGAAAATCCACGCTCATCCGTATGATGACCACGCTCATCCCCATCACTGCGGGGCGGGCGGTCATTGCCGGTCACGACGTGGCCACAGATCCGGATGACGTGCGCCGCGTGATTGGCGTAATTCCCCAGGCGCTGACCAGCGACATAGATTTGAGCGTCGAGGAAAACCTCAGCATCTACGCCAAGCTCTACGATGTTCCGGCCAAGACCCGCCGAGCGGCGATTGACGAGTTGCTGGAGCTCGTGGACCTGACCAAATGGCGCCATGCGCAAACCAAGACGTTGTCCGGGGGCATGCGGCGGAGGCTCGAGATCGCGCGCGGCCTGGTGCACAGTCCACGCATCTTTTTCCTCGACGAACCGACGACCGGGCTGGACCCGGTCTCGCGCGTGGCGGTCTGGGAGATGTTGACCAACATCAAGAGCCATCGGAAACTCACGATTCTAATCACCACCCACTACATGGACGAAGCCGACCGGCTTTGCGACCGCATTGCGATCGTCGATCATGGCAAGCTGGTAGCGCTCGACAACCCCCTGGCTCTGAAAGCCAGTGTGCCGGGCTCAAACGTGATTGAAGCGCAGTTCACCAACGTGCCCGACGACTGGGAGCAGCGTCTGCGGGGAATGAGCGGGGTGACGTCGGTCGAGCACAAGGGGGCTGCCATGTACCGCATTTTGACCGCCGACGGCTCGCGCACTACCACCGAACTGGTGGAGAAGGCGGTGCAGGCCGGGGTTGGGCTGAAGTCGCTTTCCGTGCAGAACACCACGTTGGACGACGTCTTTGTCCACTACACCGGGCGGCAACTGCGGGACGAACTGGTCAAATCCTACTCGTTCGTCATGCCTCCGAGACCGGGGCTGCAGCCATGAATCGGGCGCTGGCGATTGTCGAACGTGAAATGCGAAAGTTTTTCCGCTCTCCGGCGCTGATGCTGGTGGCCATGGTCTTTCCCCTGGTGCAACTCATTGTGCTGGGCAATGCATTCGGCGGGAAGATCCGCGACGCCAGGCTGGGCGTGGTGGATGAGGACGGCGGCGCACAGGCGCTGAAGGTTCGCGAAGCCTTTGATTCCGTCCGCTCCAACATGCGCACCTTTCAGCCGATTTACTACGACAATGAGAAAAAGGCGACCGACGACGTGCGCAACGGCAAGATCGAAGGCGCGGTGATTATTCCGCCCCAGTTCTCGCGCCGGGTGTACGAGCAGGACGAGCCCCGGATTTCGCTCGTCGTCGATAACAGCGATAACTTCATGAGCTCCACGCTCGAAGGCGAACTGAGTGACCTGACCAACGCGCTGAACGATCCGACCATCGAGCCGCGGGTGTTGCAACAGACGGCACTGCAGGTCGTCGAACTCTATCCCTATATCGAGTACATGAAATATTTGCTGCCGGGATCGATCACCTTGGCGATGTTCGTTTCCGTGATGATCGGCGGCGGCATGCTGTACATCGACGACAAGGCGCGCGGCGTGCACGAGGGGTACCTGGTCACGCCCATCACCAAGGCGGAGCTTGTATTCGGGCTGAACGCCGCGGGCGCGATCAAGGCGGTGATGACCGGGATCGTGATCACGGTCATCGGGTCCCTGNNCCCAGCGGCGCGATCTATCCGATTCAAGCTTTTCCGTGGTGGCTGCGCGCCCTCGCCAGTGTCGATCCCTTCACCTTTGCGGTCCACGGCTTCAAGTCGCTGCTCCTGAAGGAGACCGGATTCACGGCCATCTGGCCCGACATCATGTATCTCTCGATCTTTGCCATCGTCACCTTGAGCTTGGCCATTCCATTGTTCAAACGGACC
>PKYX01000501.1 GCA_003132825.1 Acidobacteriaceae bacterium | reverse complement strand
CGTTTGGGGCCGCCTTCACCGCGAAAAGCGGCGACATCCTGCGGCGCAACGCCGTGGTGATGCCCCTCTACACCCTCACGCTGGCGTTTATCTTCATCGTCGGCTTTACCGCGGTTTTGGTCGTGCCAGGTCTGCCCAATGGCGACCTCTCGCTCTTGACGATCGTCCGCAAGAGCTTCCCGCCCTGGTTCCTGGGAGTGATCGGGGGAGCCGGCGCCCTCACCGCTATGGTGCCGGCTGCCATTTTCATCCTGACCGCTGCGACCCTTTTCGCCAAGAATCTCTATCGGCCCATCTTCGCACCGGCGATGACGGATGATCAGGTTGCAAAACTAGCGCGAGTCATGGTCGTGGCACTCGGCCTCATCAGCCTCTTACTCGCCATCTACAGATCCGCAACGCTCGTGGGTCTTCTCCTAACGGGGTACGCGGGCGTGACCCAATTCTTCCCTGGCGTGGTGCTGGGCCTCTATTGGAAACGCGTCACCATGCCCGGAGTCTTCGCCGGCATGATTGCTGGAGTTGCAACCGTCGTCTTCCTCTTGCTCAGTCACCGCGACCCCCTGTTCGGCTGGAGCGCCGGTTTTGTGGCCCTGTGCCTAAATTTTCTGATCACAGCACTCGTGAGCCTACGAACGACAGCAACTCTGGTTCCCGAGTAACCGCCTTCGACCGCCGTTTGTTACGAAGCACCTACCGATTTCTTGTCAAATACAAGCGTCTGCTCGCGATATATGGAACGGATAATCATCGCTGCCGGCGCCTGATTTCCTCAGGTAACGGAGAGTCAGATCGTCCATTGTTGGCATCGAAGGGGGATAAGGAGCAAGAATATGCAGAAGCAAAGGCCCCCGATGCCGCAAGAACAAGCACAGAGCCTGGCTAGAAAGGCTGGCGAATTCCTGATTGGAAACGATCTTCGTGTCACGCGACTGGGATTCGGCTCCATGCGAATCACGGGCAACGGAATTTGGGGGGAGCCCGCGGATCGGGCTGAGGCCGTCCGAGTTCTGAGGCGAGCCGTCGAATTGGGCGTCAATTTCATTGATACCGCCGACTCCTACGGTCCGGAGGTGAGTGAAGCAATTATTGCCGAAGCTTTGCGGCCCTATCCTGCCGACCTGGTAATCGCCACCAAGGGCGGCTTTGAGCGGCCGGGTCCCAACCAATGGATTGAGAACGGAACGCCGCAACACTTGAAATCCGCCTGCGAGGGCAGCCTGCGCCGGTTGCGCCTGGACCGCATCGATCTCTATCAGCTGCATCGGATCGATCCGAAAGTCCCGGTCGAGGATCAACTCGGGGCTCTGAAGGAATTGCAGGCACAGGGCAAAATCAAACATATCGGATTGTCGGAAGTGAGCGTACGCCAGATCGAACATGCGCGAACGATCGTTNNGTTCTGGAATATTGCGAAAAAGAGAAAATGGGCTTCATCCCCTGGTTCCCGCTGGCGGCCGGCCGAGTGTCGGGGGCAGACGGACCCGTCCGTCGCGTGGCAGCGCGAATCAAAGCTTCGCCTGCACAGGTGGCTCTGGCTTGGCTGCTGGCGCGATCTCCGGTCATGTTGCCCATCCCAGGAACTTCAAAGGTTGCGCACCTCGAAGAAAATGTGGCGGCAGCTGGTTTGAAGATTGACGAAGACAAGATGCACGACTTGGGGCTTACGGCATAGACGCACTGGGCGGTACTCTCCCTCGAGACCAGGACCGGACAGGCCCTAGGTATGCCGTGGCGGACGACCGGCGAGATCGTGTCCCCCTGGGGCACGATTCACCAGAACCATGAAGGCAAATTCCCATGGCAAAAACATACAAGGCGGTCGAAGTATCGGCCCCAGGCTCGCCTCGCGTTGTCGAGCACAATCACTCGCTGAGCTTTGGGATTCCCGCTTCCCAGGCCCCGCGTATCGCTCGGCGCGGCGCGAGCCGAGGCTGAAGTTGATGGTCAGCCGGAAGATGAGTAATGCGCCAGGCGATTCTCGCTAAGTATCTGAATGTAAGCGACATCAACCGCTAGCGAATTCAATCACAGGGACTCCGTCAACTAAGAGATAAGGATAGGCGGTTTGGCGAAATCTAAAGATCGAGAGCAGTGGGGGGAATCGGTTCTGTCCCCCGATTTGACGGCGCGACCCACAATCGAGGCATCGAGTGGTCGCGGGATTGCGGCCGGCGCTCGGCCTTCGATCAAGTTCATGCCCGTAGGCCGACCAGTCGATCCGGGCTACCCCACAGGGCGATCCGGAAGCCGAATTCGTTCCGGCTGCCCGAAAAACCACCGGGAGCCCGGAAGTCGGCGAGCCATTGACAACCTACCCATAGTTTATCTATGGTAGTAGGTCATGGCCAAGAAGAGCGACCTGCTGCCCGGAACCCTCGACATGCTGATCCTGAAGACGCTGACTCGCATGCCACTACACGGATACGGCATCGCGCTGTCGATCAAACACCTTTCTGACGATGTACTGACTGTGGAAGAAGGCTCGCTCTACCCGGCGCTGCAGCGGCTGCTGCTACAGGGCTGGGTGAAGGCGGAGTGGAAGATGACGGAAACTAACCGGCGAGCGCGCTTTTATACGCTCACGGCGGCGGGGCGCAAGCAGTTGGGCTTCGAGTTGTCGCAGTTCGAGCAGATGATTGCGGCGATCGGACGCGTTTTGAAGGACGCGCAGGAGGCGTAAATGAATCCCTTCACCCGGTTCGTGAAGAAACTGTCGATTCTGGTTGGCCGCGGGCGGTTTCTCAGCGAACTGGACGAAGAGATGGCATTTCATTGCGAGCAGGCGGAGGCGGAATTTATAGCCGGCGGGATGACGCCGCAAGCCGCGCGTTACGCGGCGATGCGTCAGTTCGGCAACGCGACGAAGTTGCGAGAGCAAAGCCATGAAGCGGTGGCATTTCAAGGGGAGACGGTGGTGCAGGACCTTCGCTTCGCGTTCCGGCAAGGGAGGAAGAATCTCGGATTTGCGATGACGGCGATCCTGATTCTCGGGCTAGGCATGGGCGTGAGCGTGGCCATCTTCGGTTTTGTGGATGCGGCTCTGCTGCAGCCTCTTCCATACCTAGATCCCGGTCGGCTGATGTCGGTGAACGAAAGCAGCGTTGAATCGCCACGCTGGCCCCTCTCCTATCCGGATTATCTGGACTGGCAACGGTTGAACAAATCCTTCAGTTCGCTCGATGTTTACAGCGGCAGCGGCTATCTTCTGCGCACTCGGTCCGGTGCAGAGCCGGTTCGGGGCGAGCGTGTGAGCGGCGGCTTTTTTCAGACCCTGGGTGCGCATCCCATGCTGGGGCGGGACTTCCATCCCGGAGAGGACCGTCCCGGCGGACCCAATGTCGTGATCCTGAGCTATGGGGCATGGCTTCATCGCTTCGGCGCACGGCGCGATGCCGTGGGGCAGACGGTGGAGTTGGACAACGGGGCCTATACGATTATTGGCGTGATGCCCCGTGCATTTTCCTTTGCGCCGAGCGGAGACGCGGAATTCTGGGTTCCGCTCAACCGCTTCAGCCCTCACGAGAAGATGCGGGCCTTCTATAATTTTTGGGGAATCGGAAGGCTACGCGACGGGGTTACCACCCAGACCGCGCTATCCGAAATGACTGCTATCGCAAAGCAACTCCAAGGGCAATACGGTATAACCGGACGCAACCTAAGCGCCAATGTCGTTCCCCTCTCAGAGATCATCGTTGGCGAGGTGCGGCCCGTTCTCCTGACGCTCATGGGCGGGGCTCTCCTTCTTTTTTTGATTGCCTGCGTCAACGTGGCCAGCCTTGTACTGGTGCGATCGGAAAGCCGCAAGCGCGAGGTTGCCGTGAGGGCCGCTTTGGGCGCCACGCCGGCGCGACTGGTGTGGCAGTTTGTCAGCGAGGGGCTCTTGCTGGCCATGTTCGGCAGCCTGGCCGGCGGGATGGTTGCCGTTGGGATCCTGAAGCTCCTGGGCCGACTGGTTCCCAAGGACATGACGTCAGACCTGCCATTCCTCGGAGGCGTCGGCCTGAATGCGCATACCGGCGCGTTTGCCGCCGTAATCGCACTGCTCGCCGCCTTGCTGCTGGCTGCTACCCCCACGTTGCGGTTGTCGTTTCAAGAAGTGCGCGATGGACTAGCCGACGGGGACCGCGGCGCGGCCAGCCGGTTCTGGAGCAGGGTGGGGAGGAACCTGGTGGTGGTTGAACTGGCAATCGCGGTGGTGCTGCTGGCCGGCGCAGGACTGCTCGGACAGAGCCTCTATCGCCTTCTGCACGTGCCATTGGGCTTTGATCCAAACCATCTCGCAACTGCCCAAGTCACGGCTCCGGGCACGGTTTACAAAAGTGACGAACAGACGGTAGAACTTTACCGGGAAATTGTGCGCCGCGTCTCAGGCTTGCCGGGTGTGGAGTCGGCCGGGATCACCAGCATGCTCCCGGTGCAATGTAACTGCGCCGTGGATGGAATCCAGATCCCGGGAAGACCGACTCGTGGCGAACATTATGAGGTTGACGAGCGTCATGTGAGCGCGCAGTATCTGCCCACGCTCAAGACCAGGCTGTTGCGCGGACGGTTCTTCACCGATGCTGAGGATGCTTCCCGGCCCGGAGTGGCCGTGATCAATCAGGCGTTAGCCCAGAAGTACTTCCCGGACGAAGACCCGGTTGGCCAGAGGATAGCCGATAACGAGGCGGGGCGGCCGGCCGTGTGGGAAATTGTCGGCGTGGTCGACGACGTTCGCGAGGGCCCGCTTGATGTCCCCACCTGGCCCGCGGAGTATTTCCCTATCAACCAGACTCGGGACCACTATTTCAGCCTGGTGGTGCGCACGCGGCAAGATGCGGGGGTGCTGCTGCCGATGCTGGTGAGCACGCTCCACCAGATCAACCCGGACCTAGGCGTATCGCACGAAGCGACCATGAACGAGCAGATTGACGCTACACAAGCGGCGCTGCTGCACCGTTTCTCGGCGTGGCTGGTGGGCGGATTTGCGGCCATGGCGCTGGTGCTGGGTGTGGTGGGGCTTTACGGAGTGATTGCCTACTCGGTGAGCCAGCGAACGCGGGAGATCGGCGTGCGCATGGCGCTCGGGGCACAGCGCAGTTCGGTGTACAAGCTTGTGATGTTGCAGGCGGGATGGCTGACCGTAGCAGGGCTCGCAATCGGGCTGGTCGGTTCGGTGGGAGCATCGGTGTTGACGCGCAACCTGTTGTTCGGAGTTCAGGCGTGGGACGCGGCGACTCTAGGTTGCGTGGCCGCATTGCTCGGATTGGCGTCGATGGCGGCTAGCTTCCTGCCCGCTCGTCGCGCGGCGTTGGTGAATCCAACGGATGCGTTGCGAGCGGAATAATAGTCTGACCGATGCGTGCTGGCACCTGCACTATGTCAACCGCGGTAGCACTCTGCCACGTTTACTCCGCGTGCCCCCGAAGCTCAATCACATAGTCCGGCGATTCACATGAAGCTTCGGCAACATCATGCTGATTGCGAGGCAGAAGCCCGATGCCACAAACGTTGCAGGACTCCGCACTTGGAACTCGCTTGGCCGCTTCGTTAAACGGGGAGAAAAAGGCATTTTCATTCTCGCCCCGATGGTCGGAAGACGAAGCACGAAGGATGTAGCGACCGACGAGCCGAGTGAAGACGCAACCACCGAGGGTCAGCGGACGCTGTACGGATTCCGGGCCGTCTACATTTTTGACATCAGTCAGACCGAAGGCAAGGAACTCCCAACACTGACCGAAGT
>PKYX01000541.1:12669-13797 GCA_003132825.1 Acidobacteriaceae bacterium | reverse complement strand
GAAGGTCACGCCGTGTCCGATGAAGACGTTGTCCTCGATCTGGACGCCTTCACAGATGAAGGTGTGGCTCGAGATCTTGCAATTCGCGCCCACACTGGCATTTTTCTGGATCTCGACGAAGGCCCCGATCTTGGTGTGGTCACCGACCGAGCAGCCGTAGAGATTGATGAACTGGGACAACTTGACCCCTTCGCCCAGCTTGACAGTGGGAGCAATCGAAAGAAATTGTTCCATGGCGATGTGGTTACGCACTCCTGTTTGGAGATTTGGTCTGGAAATCTGGTTTTGCTGTGCCCGGCTATGCACCGGCGCTAAAAGGTTTATTCAGCTCCACCAGCTTGCCGCGCTCTTTGAGCGATTTTTCCGCCGCTTCAAGCAGTTGCACCACCCGCAAGCCGGCTACTCCGTCATTGATGGACGTCCGGTCGGAGGATATGCAGTCCATGAANNGCTCGCACTTGAGCGCCTCAGTCTGCTCGACGCGCGGCGCCCACATGTCGCCCGAGCGGTAGCTCACCAGCAGGTCGTAAACGCCTTTGGTGCCGTTGGTGACGGTCACGCCCTTGTCGTAGACTTTGATCTTTTCGTCGGCTTCCAGATCGTTCCACACCAGCATTTTCTTTTCGCCGCCGATCAGCGTGGTTCGCACCTTCACCGGCGAAAGCCAGTTGACGTTGATGTGAGCCAGCACATTGTCGGGAAAGTAGATGGTGATGAAGGCCACATCCACATGGCTGTTCAGATGTTTTTCTCCCGTGGCCACCACGGCCTGGGGCTGCTTCTGGATGACGTAGTCCATGATCGACAGATCATGCGGCGCGAGGTCCCAGATCACGTTGATGTCGTGCTGAAACAATCCCAGGTTGACGCGGGTGGAATCGTAATAGAACAGCTTGCCCATCACCCCTTCATCCACCAGTTGGCGGATCTTGCGCACCGCCCCGGTAAACAGGAAAGTATGGTCCACCATGATCTTCAGTTTCTTTCTAGCCGCCAACTCGATCAGCTCTTCCGCCTGCGCGGTGTTGGCGGTAAAAGGCTTTTCCACAAAGATGTGCTTGCCATTTTGGAGCGCCGCCTTGGCCAGCTCGAAGTGGGTCCAGACTGGCGTGACCACGGCAATCACGT
>PKYX01000541.1:0-12619 GCA_003132825.1 Acidobacteriaceae bacterium | reverse complement strand
GATCATAAATGCACCCCGCAGAGACACCTTTCCGGAAGATGAGTCATCTACCTAGCTCAGCGGGAGAAGTGAAACAGGAAGAGTGTTGCTCGCTGGCTGCCCGGGAACGCAAACCGTCGGCGTTCGAGGGTTCAACCGTCCAACGTGGAAACTGGGTGAGGGCAGTAGGGTCAGTTCAGTAGAGTCAAATCAGTGAGATCAGTACGCTCCGTCGCCGGATAGGACTGCGGCCGGCGTGCGGAGAAGAATTTTCAGATCGAGCCAGAGGGACTGCTTGCGGGCATATTGCAGGTCCAAGCGGACCATGTCGTCGAAACGGGTCCGGCAACGTCCGCTGACCTGCCACAAACCGGTAATTCCGGGACGCGCCTCCAGCAGCCGGCGGCGGTGCCACACGTCATAGGCTTCGACTTCATAGGGCAGGGGAGGACGCGGCCCGACGAGCGACATGTCGCCTTTCAGCACGTTGATGAATTGCGGCAGCTCATCGAGACTAGTGCGTCGCAAGATCCGGCCGATGGGGGTGATGCGGGGATCGTCAGTGATCTTGAACACTCCCTCGCGCCCTCTTTGATCGGCCTTGCCCGCGATCAGTTTTCTGACGTATTCCTTGTGAATATCCGAGCTGTTGTTGGCAAACATCGAGCGGAATTTCAGGAACGTGAAACGCCGTCCGTATTGCCCAATTCTCTGCTGCCGGAACAACATCGGCCCCTTCGAGGAGAGCTTCACCGCCAGCGCAATGAGCAGGAAAAACGGAGACAGCACGAGCAGAGCCGCCAGTGCGCCGGCCAAGTCCATCAGCCGCTTGAACGCCCGGGAGGCGCGTTTCCTGCTCTCTTCCTGCCGTAAGTCGGGATACAGCGCCGAGTCGTTCGGGAGTTCCGGAGTCTCCTCGTCCCACTCCTCCGGGAACAGATGGAAGGAGATGCTGATCTGGCTGAACTGTTCGAGCGTCAGGCATTCCCGCAGCGCGCTGCTGACCCGCAGGAGCATGGTGGCCAGAATCGATTTCTTAAGATCCACAGCAATCTCGGTGAACATGATCCCAACCACCGAGTTGTGCTTGTACCAGCCGGTCACGTCGGTGTCCCGGGTGGTCAGCGAAAGAGCGGAAAGGACGTTTTCGAGCGCTTTCCCGTTCTTGGCACTCGACAAGAACTTGCCGGCATCGAGCAGCATGAGCAGGAACGGCTTTCCTGAACGCTCCGCCCGCTTGCGCTCCAAACAGACCATTCTGTGGAAGTGCTCCTCCGACAGAATGCTGGGAGCCTCGGCCCGGACGCGCTCCGCCGCGGGAGCTTCTGTTTCCAGCTGCCTGCCAATTTCCGAGTATCTTCCAAGCTCCGAAACTTTCACTAGCGTTCTCCTTTTCCTTGCAGCTCGCGGTTGGGGAGGGGGGTAAAGAAGTACGGGACGTCGTGCCGGCGCTCGCGGTTAGGGTCTTGCAGACGCGATGGCGCAGCGGGGATGATTTCCTGCTTTTCCAGTTGGGGGAGGGGGGGAGGGTCTCTAGTTAAAGCCCGGATCCGCCGGGCGCCTTCAGATCAGACTTCAAGGCACCCGCCGGACTGTATCTCGCATAGTAATCTTCGTGGTCGGTATCCTTGCAACTGTTGACGACGACTCCCAGCAAACGGCCGGGCTCAAGGGCGGCCAGGCCGCGTTGCACTTGTCGTTTTTCGCTCTTGCCTTCGCGCACCACCAGCAGAATTCCGTCAGCCACCCGCGACCACACGCTGGTATCGGCCAGAGGCAGAATTGGAGGGGAGTCGATGACCACCCAGTCAAACCAGGAGCTCAGCTGATCGAGCAGCTCGGCCAGCCTCGCGGTCTGCATCAGTTCGAGCGGGTTGTCGGGCGGGCTGCCCGCGGGCATGAGCCAGAATCCAGGGCCTTCGAGGAAATAGATATTGTTCACCGCGCGGCTCCCCGACTGCAGCCACTCGCTCAGCCCCGGCATCCTGTGTCCGCTAAACATCTGGGCCTGCACCGGCCGCCGCAGATCGCCTTCGAGCAGCAGGACTTTCTGCTGCTTTCTGCGGGCGAGGGTGGCCGCCAGATTGCCGGAAACCATGCTCTTGCCCTCTTCGGGAAGCGTGCTCGTGATTAGCAGCCGCTTGAGCGAACGCGTTTGTTGCAACTGCCGCAGCCGCACTCCCAGAAAGCGGAACTGCTCCGCGCCTTGGCCTTCCTTGTCAGTTAAGGAAACCAGGCGGCTGGCGGGCGCCGACAAAATCTGGAGCACGGGGAATTCCCCAATATCGCTGCGAGTTGCTTTCTCCTCGTGCTCGAGCAGTTCGGCGGGCAGAGATGCCGGCTCGGGAAAGGTGAAACCCGCGCGCTCGGACTCGGATCGCTGTAATGCTTCAAAAATTCGGCTCATGTTCCTTGGCCCTCCGGACCCGAGGCAGCCGGCGATTGCTCCCCGCCCGATCGCGTGCCCTGCAGGTAGTCATGCAATTGCAGCAAGGTCTTCACCGCTTGCCAGACTTCTTCGTTGCTCTCCGCACCATTCGCACCCTCCGGACCGCCGCCCTCGACGGCGTCGCCCGGTTCGCCCGGCCTGCGCTCCGCGCCCGCTCGCTTGGCGGCCAGCACCGCGGCCAGGGTGGGACGCACGATGCCGAGCCGGAAATCGGCGGCCACTTCGTCAATGACGTCCGGAGTCACGGTTTGCGACTGGCGGGCAAAGGCTGTAATCAGAGCGTTTTCGCACACCGTATTGATCAGGCGCGGAATGCCCCGGGAATGGCGGTATACCTTGGCGATGGTCTCCGGGGGAAACAGAGTGGCCGCATTGTTGGTGGCTCCCGCCAGTTGCAAACGGCGCTGAATGTAGCCTTTGGTTTCTTCGAGGTTCAAGGGCTCGAGCTGCGAGCGCAGCGCGATTCTCTGCTTCAATTGCCGCAGTTCGAATGAATCCAGTTTCTCATCGAGTTCGGGCTGGCCCACCAGCAGGATCTGCAGCAGCTTTTCCTGCGAAGTTTCCAGATTGGTGAGCAGGCGGATCTCCTCCAGCACCTCGACCGGAAGATGGTGGGCTTCATCGACCACCAGGACGGTGGTAAGTTTTTTCTGGTGGCGGCCAATCAGGTAGCTGCTCAGCTCGAGGAGAAGCTCGCTCTTGGTTTTGCCCGACGCCGCCAGTCCAAAGTCACCGGCCACGTAATGCAGAAACTCGAGCGGTGACAGCAGGCTGTTGAAGACGTAGGCATAGGCCACATTGCGGCGGTTCAGCAGTTCGAGCAGGCAGCGCACCAGCAGGGTCTTGCCCGTGCCCACTTCCCCGGTCATCACCACAAAGCCCTTGTGGCGACGAACCCCGTAGTACAGCGCCGCCAGCGCCTCGTTGTGTCTCCGGGTGGGAAACAGGAAAGACGGATCCGGCGTGATCTCAAACGGGTTCCGCTTCAGGTCGTAAAAAATCTTATACATAAAGTCTCGGGCTCAACTCGTGATCCTAGTCGGATCGGTCCTAACCGCGCAAGAAACTGAACGCTACTCCTGCCACTGTGATCAGCGACAAGGCGCCGGCCAAAATCGACTCCAGCACGAGTCGGCGCCGCCCTCGGCTTTCTTCCTCGGGGGTCGGCAGCGGCGGAATTTCCGCCAGGATTTCGACCGCCAGCAGTTTCTTGAAATCCTCCTGCCGGTACACCCGGTCATCCACAAATTCCGCGCCCGCGGTTACGCCGGCTCCCAGCACGAGGCCGACGAACAGGCCAGCCAGGCTCAGCTTGAAACGATCCGGCGAATAGGGCTTGGTCGGCAGGTTGGGGGGATCGATCATGCGGAAGTGCTCCCCCTCCTCGCTCTTGTTGAGGTTGGTGGCCTCTGCCGACTGGTTTCTCCGGGCCAGAAGAGAATCATAGTCTTTCTGCGACTGATCGTAGTCCCGGGTTAGATCGGCCAACTCCTCTTCCCGAACCGGAGCGCCATTCAGGCGGGCCTGATACTCGTTGATTTTTCCTTCCAGGTCGGCGATTGTATGCTGCCGGTTGGCGATTTCAATCTGATTTCCCTTGAGCTGGCTTTCCACTTCCATCAAGGGTGCCATGTCTTTGGCGCTGGCGTATTCAGGAGTAGAATTGCCGGGATCTGCCGCCTTGGCCTTCATGTCGGCCAGCACCTGCTGCCGCATCTTTTCGGTCTCGGCGATCTGCTCCTTGACCTTGCGCACGTCGGGATGCTGGTCGGTGTAGCGCGAACTGAGGTCCGCCAGCTGCGCTTTGAGCCGGTCCAGTTCCTGATCGAGCGCCGGCAGCCCCACCTGGTTCGGCTGCCCCGCCTTCGGCTGGGTTGCGGCCACCGTCTTGTACTGGCTGATCAGCGATTCGTAGTACGCGTTCTGCTGCTTGGCGCGCCCCAGGGCATCCTGTTCGGAGGCCAACTGATTCTGCAGCCCGCCCAAGATCTGCAGATTGCTCTGCAACTGTCCCGGCAGCTCGCCCAGATTGCGGTCCTTGAACTCACGAACTTTTTCTTCCTGCAGGCTGAGCGCTTTGCGCGCCGCATCCAGTTGGCTGTCCAGGAAGTTGGTGGTGTTAGCCGAATTCTGGATGCCGGCCTCCAGATTTTCGCTGATCAGGATGTTGGTCAACTCGCCCGTCACCTGCTGTGCGGTGTAGGGATTGTCGGCCAGGAAATAGATGTTGAAGGACGACAGCTGGTCTTTCCCGGGCGAGCGTACCAGCTCAATATCGAGATCCTTGTTCATCCGATCGACCAGTGCGTCGTCGCTCACATGATGGGCGCGCTGCTTAGCGTAAAGGTTGAAATGATCGATGACCCGCAGCAGCCGAGTCCGGCTGCGCAGCTGTTGCGTGATGCTGTCCAGGCGGTCCTGCAGGTCGCTCGATGTGTTGGTCGGCACCAGATCCTTCGACACCGACGGCTGCTCAACCAGAATCAACGTGCCGGAGCGGTAGACCGAAGGCAGGAACCAGCCAGCGGCCCAGACCACGAGCCACCCCAGGAAAAACGGAAGCAGCAAATGCCAGCGCCGGCGCACCACCAGATCCCAGTACTTTCCCAGGTCCAGCTGTGCTTGCGGTTGCTCGTCAGAAAACTCTTCTGCCATCATTACCTTCCCAACGCTTTGCTGAACTGGTAGCCCAGCGTAACCCAGCCGCGATTGTGGTTCACATTCACGCTCGAGGCCGCAACTACGGTCTGCTGTTGATAGTCCCGTCCGTAACCCAGGGTGGCGGAGAAACTTCTACCCATTTGCTGCACCCAGACGAAACTGCCGGAGGCCGACTTGACCTCACTGAAGGTGCTGGCCGCCTGATCGAGTGCCCGGCTGTCGCCGTAGACCGCGCCCAACTCGACGGTCGAGGAACGGGTCAGCTGCCGCCGAATCGATGCGTTGCCGCTGGTGAAGTCGACCGCGGTCAACAGGCCGCCGCCGTCACTGACCTTGCGCAATCCGCTGGCGCGAATGCTGGTGCGCTCTCCCAGCCAGCTGAAGCTGGCCCCGCCGGCCACCGAGAGGCGATCCTGGGAGTCAGGCACCGCCACCACGCTGACCAGAGGAACCGTCACCACCGTCGACACAATCTGCGTGCTCAGCTCGGAATACTCCGGACCCGCGAAAAATGCCAACTGCATTCGCCGTTCGAGATAGATCGTGTGGAACAGATAAAGACTGTGGGTGTCAACGCTCTCTGTCGCCGGAGTGAAGCTGAGCCGCTGAAACACATAGGCCACTCCGCTCCAGTTACGCGGCGTGAAGCGGTGCGTGTAGAAGCCGTCGGCTTCCTCGCTTTGCCCATTCACCAGCTGGGCCGAGCCCGTCGGTGGAGCCCCAAAGGACGAATAGTCGAAGGTTCCGCTCATCCCGATCATATCGCCGGCGCTGTATTGGTAAGTCAACTCGACCGTCCCCACATCGTTGGTGTGCCGCGCAAAAGGCGTGATCACGGTCAGGTTCGGCTGCTGGATGACACCGGTTCCAAGTCCGCTCGGGCTGGCCCCGATCTGGTCGTAGAAACCGGTGGTCAAGCTAAAGCGGTCGGTCAGCCGCAGGTTGACATGCGGGCTGAGACGAAAGAGCAAATCGGCGCCCGCGCTATGCGAGGCCGAATTGTATGCGCTGAACCGCTGATTGACCACGTACCCGCCGCTATAGTCCAGGATCATCACCGCTCTCGGCCGGGATAGGTCGAGGGCAATGTCAGGCATCACCGAATAAGAATACCCGCCAATGCGGGGCGCGTTCACTGACAGCAGATTGTCGTCGTAGTTGGCGCCCACGTTTACCCCGCCGCGCAGGTAATTGCTACGCTCCAGTTCCTGCGAAAATTCGAGCGAGCCGGCGTCGATGTTCAGCGGCAAGGGCACCGGCGCCCGCGACTCGCTGCTGGCCGCCGTATTTCCTACCTGGTTGTTAGTTTCCTCGTTCGGGTTCTGGGCCGGAGCCTGATCCGGATTCTGATTCTGCGGCTGCGCCTGGCTGGGAGGCTGATCCTGCGCGGGCGTGCCCGCGGTTTGCGCAGGCGCGCGGGTTACCGCCGAAACCACCACGAGCGCCAGCAGGTTCCGGCGCAGCCAGAGCAAGTTCACGGGACCACCACACTGTCGCGGGGCAAA
Source organism: Acidobacteriaceae bacterium (assembly GCA_003132825.1). Classification (GTDB taxonomy): domain Bacteria; phylum Acidobacteriota; class Terriglobia; order Terriglobales; family Acidobacteriaceae; genus PALSA-270. The sequence continues at coordinate 6,025 of PKYX01000541.1, read as the reverse complement.
AGCTTTACGTTCTGCTCCACGTTCTTGCCCTTCACCGCGTCCTTGTAGTTAAAGGGCAGCCGGGTCTCGCTGCCATCGGGATTTTTCCGCAGTACGTAGATCGACTTCTGCTTGGCGAAGTCGCGGAAACCGCCAGCCATCGCGATGGCGTCCAGAACCGTGGTATTGCTGGTCAGTAAGTACGACCCCGGCTTGGCCACCTGCCCCAGCACGTTGAAGCGCTTGCTGCGCATCTCCTGCACCATCACCGCCACCACAGGTTCCGAGATGTAGGTTCTTAGTTTCACGGTGATTTCTTGCTCGAGCTGCACCGTGGTCTTTCCTCCGGCCTCGANNCGCGAAATATCCGGCTCCTTCCAAACATTGATCGCCAGGATGTCCTCCGGACCAATGATGTAGCCGCCGTTCGCCTGCGCATCCGCTACCTTGGCGGGCGCCTGGGATCCTCCCGCGTCCGGTTTATCGGCGGGACCGGCGGCTTGTCCGAGCAGCAAGCCGGTCAACAGAATGCATGCCAGAGGCACCGCCCATTGTCGGTGCCGCGGATTTTTTTCTTTCCTCTTCATGACTAGTTCTTCCATCTCCTCACCGCCCATCGCCGTTTCGCTTGCTTCCCTGCCCCAAGGGCGAAGCCGGAAGATAGGTCGCGGGCGGGCTCATGTGATANNTGGGTCTGCTCGAGCGCCGCCGCGATGGCATTGCGTTCGGTCTCGCCCTTGACGCTTTGCACCAGGGAGCGAAGTCCGGACGGAGCCTCCTCCGATTCGGCTGCCTCATCGGCGGCTCGCGGCGCCGACTCGAGCGGCAGCGGCAGCGGCGTATTTTCGGATTCCCACTCCCAATCCTGGCCCAGTTCATGGAGCGCCAGTTCCTGGTTCTCGCCCATCACCAGGTAACGCTTCACGAAGCTCTCGAGCTCTCGCAAATTGCCGGGCCACGCATGGGCCTGGCAGGCTTCGATCACGGCCGGCGAAAACGTCCGCGTGGCCAGCCCGTAGCGCCTCGCCATCTGGTTCATCGAGTGCCCAAGCAGCAAAGAAATTTCGTCTTTTCTCTGCCGCAGAGGTGGGACATGCACAGTGAAAGCGCTCAGCCGATAATACAGATCTTCCCGCAGCTTCTTTTCCGCCAGAGCTTGCTCCAGGTTTCCTTCGGTGGCCGCAATGATCCGCACGTCCACATTCACCCGGGCTTCTGCGCCGATGCGCGAGAACTGTTTGTCCTGCAGAACCTGCAGCAGCTTGGCCTGCAGGTGGCTTGGCATTTCCTCGATATCATCCAGCAGGATGGTGCCCTTTTCCGAGAGTTCGAATTTTCCCGGCCGTCCACCAACCGCCCCGGGAAAGGCCCCGGGCTCGTAGCCAAAGAGCTCGCGCTCCAGCAGATCGCCGGGCAGCGCCGCGCAATTCACTTTGCGGAAACGAAATCCGGATCGCACCGACAGCTTGTGAATCAAGCGGGCGGTCGATTCCTTGCCGCTGCCGCTTTCCCCCACGATGAGCAGTGGCACATCCACCTGCGCCAGCAGTTCCGCCTGCGCCCGCAGCTTGCGCATGATCGGACTGGAGGCCACGAAGAATGCGTCGTCGCCGATCTGCTCCACCTTCTCACTGGTGATTTCCGTGTCCACGCCCTCGGGACCGGAAGCCAGATGGCTGCGCATCACGCCTTCCAGTTCCTTTTCGTGCACCGGTCGCACCAGATAGTCATGCGCTCCCAGCCGCATCGCTTCAGTCCGCTGTTGGGCGTCGCCGGAATGCGCCAGCAGCACCACCGGAACGCCGGGCCGAACGCGGCGCAGCCAGCGCAGAGTGAACAGGCCATCAGCATCGCCCTGCGCCAAGTCGAGCAACACCAGATTTGGCTGGCTGCCCGACTGCACTCGCTCGAGAGCTTCGCATCCGCTGCCGGTAATCTCGATCTCCCACGCATTGGCCTGGCCAATCGCTTGCAACGAGGCTAAACCGGCCGGTTCCCGGCTGACCACGAGCACACGCGCGGATTCTGTCGAGGTACTACCAACGCTTTTGCTGAGTCCCTTCATAAAAGAAGAAGTCGCCTTCGGAGCCCACGGAAATTCGGATGCGAGAATTGCGATAGAAAAACTTGAAAGGCAGAGAAGCGAAGCTACTCGACCGGTTCCACGTGATACCCCTCGATGCGCACCGCCAGCGACCTTTGGATCACATCGACGGAAACGATCAGGGTGCGGTCGCCGTTGCTTGCTAGCAGGACACCTTCGACTCCGTCCATGGCGCCGCCGCAAATGCGCACCCGCTGCCCAATCTTGAGGAACGGATGGTTCGAACAGGGCAGTTGCTCGGCGAGCAGCAAGCGCACCGCGTCAATCTGCTCGTCGGGAATCGCTAAACCCGCTCCCCGCGTGCCCACGATTTGCAGCACGCCCTGGGTTCCGCACACCCGCAAACGATCTTTGCCGCCGGCAGCCATGCGAGCAAACACGTAGCAACTGAATAGCGGCAACTCCACGGTTTTTTGCCGGTCGCTCCAGCGGTGGGTTTGCTTCACCAGCGGGAGAAACGATTCCATCCCTTGTTCTCGCAGGCGGTCGGCAACCATCTTCTCGTGGCGGGCACGAGTGTGCACCGCATACCATTGGACCCCGTCCGGAGCCAGAATGGCGGCTGGAGAAGAAAGTTCCCAACTATGCTGGCCAACGCTCATAGCTTCGCCCTCTGAGTCCCATCCAAAGCTTGGGCTTGAAAATGGTGCATGAAATGAATTTGGGTGTTACCGGGCAAGGGGAGGGAACAACTTGTGTCGAAGCCCGTGCGACAGTTGCAACAGTATCGTCGCATGCAAGCGCCTGCAAGAGGTACATCGTCTCTGTACCGCCTGTCTCCTAGAAAAGAGATCCTCTACCATAGGTTCATGGTATCAATGCGCCAGGGTGTACTTTCTCCACCACTATAGTTTTACTCGCGACCCCCGGGCCAGCCGCCACCTGTTTCCGGGCTTCCAGGATCCCGCCAGAAAGTGATATAAATAACTTATTATCTATAACTTACATAACATCCCGTGATCCTCGAAATGGGCTTCCACCAAGAGCCCCATACCTAGGTCAGGCCCATAAATGGATCTCATATGGAGACAGGTTGCAACTTATTGGTACGATGTATGCAAGTAACATCAACCTGATTGCCAGTTCTGCTGGTTATCCTGTAGAATTCCACTTGTAGTCATTCGGTTGCATTTTTGGTAGGTACGGTTGCAATCGCTCCTCCCCCAAGAGAGAGCCTAACAGTCCCACTCCTCCCCGGTTGTTTAGGACTCCCGGCCGCGTTGCGGCTGCTTCTGTAGACAAGGTAACTTGCGGGTTGATCTGCCGGTCCGATGGCAAGTTTTTCGCGGGCCTGTATATCGAGCATCGCTATTGGAGGAGCTATGCCCTTCGACCAACTCTCCGGGGAGAACAGCATTCGTGTGCTGGTTGCGGACAATACCCGCATCCACACTCAGCTGTTGGCCGATGCCCTGCGGCGCGATCGCCGGCTGCAGGTGATTGCAGCTGCCTCTCACTCCCGCGATCTACTCGAAGCCGTCACCACCCACAGCATTGACGTCGTTGTCATCAGTTCCCATCTCGATGAAGAACCTCTACGAGGATTGGAGGTTCTGCGCGAGCTGCGGGCTTCCCGCCCAGAGGTCCGCGCCGTCATTCTTCTGGACTCCTCCAAACGAGAGATCATCGTGGAAGCTTTTCGAGCCGGGGCGCGCGGAGTCTTCAGCCGGCACGAATCGCTAGAAACCCTCAGCAAGTGCGTCCGGCAGGTGTACGCCGGCCAGATCTGGGCCAATGAGCAGCAGATGGTCTTCGCCATCGAGGCGCTGGCGGCATCTCCCACGGTGCGCGCGGTGGGCGCCAATGGCTTGAGCCTGCTCTCCAAGCGGGAAATTGAAGTCATCCACTTGCTAGCCGAAGGACTCACCAATCGCGACATTGCCGAACGTTTGGGCCTGAGCCAGCACACCATCAAGAACTACCTGTTCCGCGTGTTTGACAAATTGGGGGTCTCCAGTCGCATGGAGCTGCTGTCGCTCACCCTAAGCCAACCCGCCACCCGCGCCTTGGTGTCCGCGGCTGCCGGGCCAGGTCCAGAGAATGAAAACCGAGAGGCAGACTCGGTGGACGGAGCTCTCGCCGGGCGCCAAAAGGCCGCGGATCAGGGCGAGCCGGCCGCGCAAATCGCACTGGCTCGGATGTACTGGCATGGAAAAGGCGCCCCGAAAGACATGGTCTCGGCTTATATGTGGTATCTGGTATCTGAGCGCACCAGCCTAGACATGAAAGATGAGATCAGCGCCGCGAAAAGAAAGCTGGCCGAGTCGCTCACCACCGAACAGGTCGTGGAGGCGCAAACCAAAGCCTCCGCTTGGCTCAAGAGGCTACCTCAGGCATCCTCCCCGGTTCGATCCGCGGCGCCCGCCGAACGACTCAACTATTAGGCAGTGCCCATTTGCTTCCTCCCCGCCGCCGTTCGGACTTTCCGCAGAGCTCAGGGAGGGAATCAGAAGCTGAATCAGGACCCTGCCCGAGAGCGGGTGCGGAAGCGCAGCTCGAGTAAGGCCCCCAGCCCGCTGCCTAGCACGTTGTTCAGCAAGTCCAAAAGGGATGAGTCGCGGGTTGGCAGGTACACCTGAAGCAGTTCGATCCCGAGACTAGCCAGCCCTCCAACCACCACCGCCACCCCCAGCGCCCGTCCTCGATCGCAGTTTGCGAGCTCGCGAAAGTAGGCGGTGAGCAAGAAGCCAAAGGGAAGGAACCCGAGGATGTTTACTGCCGTATCCTGCAAATCAGACGGGCGGAGCGGCCAGGGAAATTCCAGCACGCCCGGACGTAGCACACGAAACCTGCTCGGAATCGTGAGGTCGGGCATCCTGCCGGCCAGGTCGTGGATCTGCTGCCCCCGGTGTTCATCGAACAGGTAAACCGCTCCGCCGTCGCCCGCTTTCGATAGTTCTTCCGGCTGATGGTTCAGCCAGGCTCGGTAATGCTCCGCCACCTCTCGGGCGGTAAGCACCCGCGGGTAAAACGCCAGCCCCAACACGTCACCGCTCCAGGGCTCCTGTCCGAAGGTGCCGTGTCCGACGAGCAACCTTCCGGAAAAATCGTCGGCCGCGAGACCGAGCGTGGGAGAGACTCGCACGAGAACCCCTTCGAGATATACCCGCGTGCCCTCGCGGCCCGAGGTCACGCTGAGAAAGCGAGACTTACCCTCATGGCATGCGCGATCGAGATACAGCCGGGTGCTCGGGGTGTCGCTGTCTTGAAACTGCCCCTCCACCACCAGATCGGAAAGGGACTGAGCGATGACGAACCGCTCGGTCCAGCTTCGCCGGTCACGGGTTCGCGCATCGAGCGAAAGAATTGGGCTGAAGGTTTGATAGCCCGTTTCTCCCCGCAGCCACAGTTCCACGCTGAGCAATCGAGGGCCGGGGTTTCTTTCGGGCACCGGCAATGGCTCAGGGCCGTAGATTTCCCCGTAGCCCCCGAAATGGATGCCGTTCTGCTGTGGCAGCCACTGCACTCTGTTTTTCGGAAAGAAGTTGAAGGGCCACAAACCCGCCAGCAAAATACCCATCCCCCATCCGAGAACTGCGAAGCGAAGAAATCTTGGTCTGCTGGTTTCGCTCACCGGCTGGGCCTGTCAGTCAGAGCCAGGTCCACCCGGAGGCGGGGCGCTTCTGACTGCTTTCTCCTCACTGTATCGATCCACATCTCCACTCTTCGCTCTCCTCAATGCGGAACATGCGCAAGTCTGGAATTTCCCTTTTCTCGATCACCGCACCCATCTGCTGCGCTTTGCGTTTGTCCCAATCTTTTCGAGCACTCTCGCTCGGTCGCCTCTCGCCCCGACCGCCCAAAAAAGACGGGTTCGGTGGCGAATCTCGAACTTCAGCTTCCGAAATTTCGGGCCTCGGCAGCAGCCGATGTCCCACCGGGTCTCTGCCGGCCCTCCGGACCCGGACTCGTCGAGGACCGAATACCTCCGCTTCTCATGCC
>PKYX01000295.1 GCA_003132825.1 Acidobacteriaceae bacterium | reverse complement strand
TGACCAGCAGCACGCGCTCGGGCGGGCTCTCGACCAATCGGCAGGTGGCTTCGAGCACGGTGACGCAGGTGCCTTCGGACCCGACGAGCGCCTGCGCCACCTGGAAGCCGTTTTCGGGCAGCAGCCGATCCAGGTTGTAGCCGGAAACCCGCCGCGGAATCGCCGGGTATTGTTCGCGCACCAGGCCGCCATAGTGGTCGGCAATGAACTTCAGCCCCGAGTAAATTTCGCCGCGGCGCCCCCGCTGGCTGACAATGGCCTCGAGCTCCCGGTCGCTCGTCCGGCCCACCTTCATGCGCAGGCCGTCATAGGTCAGGATATCCAGCTCCTCGATGTTGTCGTCGGTCTTGCCGGCCATGATCGAGTGCACGCCGCAGGAGTTGTTGCCAATCATGCCCCCGAGCGTGCATCGGCTGTGGGTGGCGGGATCGGGAGCAAACGTCAGGTGGTGGCGCTCGGCGGCGTTGCGCAAATCATCGAGAACCACTCCGGGCTGGACGCGGGCGATGCGGCGCTCCGGGTCGATCTCAAGGATTGCGGCCATGTACTTCGAGAAATCCAAAACCACGGCCACATTGCAGCACTGTCCGGCGAGCGAAGTGCCTGCGCCCCGGCATAGGATGGGGGCGCCATATTCATGAGCGATCGAAAGGGTCGCGAGTACATCGTCCACGTCGCGGGGAAGAACCACTCCGATCGGGACCTGGCGGTAGTTCGATCCGTCGGTTGAGTAGAGGGCGCGGCTGCCGTTGTCGAAACGGACTTCGCCCCGAACTCGGCGGCCGAGGGCGTCCCCGAGCGCAGCCCGATCGACGATGGCGGACTTGGCGGCGCTGGCGCGAGCGGCAAAGTGGTCCGGCGATGAGAAAGAAGCCATGCAGAAGCGATTCGACAACCGCGGCGAAAAGATCCGCCCCTAGGCGATAAAGCCAGGCGGCAGCTTGGGTTCAGGTGGCGTGGCACCCGCCACCGGCCACCACTCCCCTCAGTTCGAGGAGCCCATGGTCTTGCCCGTGATCTTCGCTATATGGATCCGGGTCTTGCCGCCTTGCGGCTCGATGATGATGGTGGTCATATTGCCCTTGTCGCCGGCGAGGATGGTGGTGCGGTCAGCCGAGGAGGTAACGTTCGCGGCCGGAAATTTTGACCCATAGAATGCCGCCACACTCGCCACCGGGTCATCGCTCTCAAACTCGGCGGTAGCCGAGTGGATGTTTCCGAAAGCGACGTTGGCCGATCCATTCTTCCTCAGCGTCGCCCCGGGGTAGACGTCCACGCCAACATTGCGGGCAGCCTGGTTCGGGTCTTGCGTACTTTCAACCGTGCCGAAAGGCGTTTCCACTTTCACGCTGCCGTCTTTCAAGGTCTCGGTATGGCTTCGGGTCACGAGGCGGTGGACCATGAATGCAAAACTGCCCATCCCCACAATGCCCAGGACGACGATCACCGCCACCACGATCAGAATGATCTTGAGCGCGCTGCTGCTCTTCGCCGGCGGCGCCGGAGGAAGAGGAACGGCCGAGGATGTGGCCGCGGGCGCGACCGGGGAGGCCGGGGCGCCGCATTTGGGACAAAACCTGGCTCCGGCTTCCACGTTGCTGCCACAGGAATTGCAGAATGCCATAGGTCACCTCGCGGCGGAGTTTGCTGCCGGAGCGGGAGTATACCTCAAATCAGCGCAAAACGACGGCGGGTTCCGCCTAGCTCCACAGGCGAGTCGTATAGTCGGCCAGGCTCAGGGTGAGCAGGATGAGCAGCCAGAAAATCGCGGCCACGAAAACCACCTTGGTCATCTTCTCGCTCGTGTACTTCACGTGCATGAAAAAGAGCACCACCAGGAGCGCCTTGGCGCTTGCAATCACCAGCGCGACCACCGTGTTGAACGGTCCCAGGTCGACAAAGGCCACGGCCGCCGTGATCACGGTCAGGCAGAGCAGAGCAGCCCAGATGGTGACATAGAGTCGAATGGGCAGGATGTGTTCCGACATGCGAGCGCTCATTTCTTACGGTCAATTAGATACAACAGCGGAAACAGATAGATCCAGATGATATCCACGAAGTGCCAATACAGGCCTGCATTTTCAAGAGGCGTGTAGTAGTCCGGGCCGTAACGGCCCCTCCAGGCATAGAAAGTCAGGACGCAAAAAAGGCCCACACCGATGATCATGTGCAGCGCGTGCATGCCGGTCATGGCGAAATACAGGGAAAAGAAAATCTGCGCGTGCTGGGGGTCGATCTTCAGACCGGGATGCTGCGGAACCGCGGCCTCAAAGTGAAACGAAGCCCCGGGGATGTGGTGCTCTTCGAACTTGTCGTACCACTCGACTCCCTTGATGCCCAAAAAAGCCAGGCCGAAGACCAGGGTCGCGAGTAGCAGTACGACCGTCAGCTTGCGCTTTCCCATTTGCGCGGCGCGCACCGCGAGCGCCACCGTCAAGCTGCTGCAGATCAGGACGGCGGTATTGATCGTGCCCAGCCAGATATCGAGGGTACGGCTGCTGGCGGCAAATTCGTTGAAGTACCAGTAACGGTAAATCANNGCGGCGTGTTTCTGCTGCTCCATGTCGACGAAGTGGTGCCGCAACTCCGGATTGTCGTGCTCAACCGCCGCCGGACTATCGCGCAACCGGCACCTCCTCGGGAGCTGGAATGTTGGCGTAATCGTAGGCTTCCCAGGTGACGACCGGCGTTTCCTCAAAGTTCGAGGTGGGCGGCGGGGAACTGGTCATCCACTCCAGTCCGGCGGCGCCCCAGGGATTGTCTTCCGCCACTTTGCCGTAACGCATCGACCACAGAAAATACACCATGGGAAGGACATAGCCTACCGCCAGGATGGTTGAGCCGGCGGTCGAGAGCACGTTCAGCACCTGATATTGCGGCGGGTACTGCCAGTACCGGCGCGGCATGCCCAGGTAGCCCAAAATGAACTGCGGGAAGAAGGTGAGATTGAAACCGATGAAAACGATCATGGCGGCCAGTTTGCCCCAGAACTCCGGGTACATGCGGCCGGAAATCTTGGGCCACCAGAAATGCATGCCCCCGAGGTAGCCCATCACCGCCCCCCCGACCATGATGTAGTGGAAGTGGGCGATGACAAAGTAGGTGTCGGTCACATGCACATCGATTCCGAGCGCGGCCAGGAACAGTCCCGTCAGCCCGCCCATGGTGAACAGGCCGATGAAGCCGAAGGCATAGAGCATCGGAGTCGAAAACGTGATCGAGCCCTTGTACATGGTCGCGGTCCAGTTGAAGACCTTGATGGCCGAGGGCACCGCCACCAGATAGCTCAGGAGCGAGAACACCAGCGCCGAGTACAGCGAGATGCCGGCCACAAACATGTGGTGCGCCCAAACCAGGAATCCGACGACCGCGATCATGATGCTGGCCATGGCCACGAACTTGTAGCCAAAAATCCGCTTGCGCGAGAAGCAAGGCACAATCTCGGTGACCACGCCCATGGCGGGCAGAATCATGATGTAGACGGCGGGATGCGAATAAAACCAGAACAGATGCTGGAACAACAGCGGATCTCCGCCGAGCGTGGGATCGAAGATCCCCAGATGAAAAGCGCGCTCGAGCACCACGAGAACCAAGGTAATCGCGAGCACCGGCGTCCCCAGCAGGAAGATGATGCTGGTCGCGTACATTGCCCAGACGAACAGCGGCAACCGGGACCAGGTCATGCCCGGAGCCCGCATGCGATGGATGGTCACGACAAAGTTGAGCCCGGTGAGAATCGAAGAAAAGCCGTTGATGAAAATGGCGAGGCCCGCCTCGACCACCTTGGTGTTGCTGAAGGCGGTGCTGAAGGGAGTGTAGAAGGTCCAGCCGGT
>PKYX01000253.1 GCA_003132825.1 Acidobacteriaceae bacterium | reverse complement strand
GCGGGAAATTCGCGCATGTTCACCACGACGCCGTTGACACGGTATTGAGCCGGGGAATGTGGATCAGTAATCGCGCGCATCCGCAGTTCCTCGGGACGTTCATTGGCGCAGGCCCACTGGGCAAAGCCGACAAAGAAGCGCTGCTCGGGAGTGAGGCCGTCGATGGACTGCAGATGCTGGTCTTTGGAGGCGACCTTCCAAGCCATGTAGGCAAGAATTTCGCCGCCGAGGTCGGCAACGTCTTCGCCGAGCGTGAGCTTGCTGTTGATGTGAATGTCATCGACCACGATGTACTGGGCGTACTGATCCTCAACGCACTGGGTGCGGCCATCGAACTTGTCTCGATCGTCCTTGGTCCACCAATTCTTCAGATTGCCCTTCGCATCGAACTGGCTGCCCTGGTCGTNNGCCCGATCGTGCCGCCGGTGTCGCCATAGTTGGGGGCATCGTCCATTTTGGCGTCATAGAGCGGAGGCTGAAGCACGCCAGCGGGGAAGTTGATGTCATTCATTTGCGGGTTGAAATACGCGTTAACGGTGGGCGGAGACATGCCCCATTCGCCGTGATCAACGGGCTGGCCGACTTTGTTGATGTCTCGGCGGCGCTCGAATTCCAGGGCGCGTTGTACGTCTCCGTCAAAATCATCGCGCGCAATCTTGACCGGGCTGTAGTCGCGCCACTGGTCGGGATAACCGATCTTGTTGCGAATCGAGTGCAGCTTGGTCAATGCCTGCGCTTTGGTTTCAGGACTCATCCAGTCGAGCTGGCGAATGCGCTGGCCCATGGCGTCTTCAATGCGCCGCACCATGTCGAGCGTGCTGGCTTTCAGTGCAGGGGAGAAGACCTTGCGCACGTAGACCTGGCCCAAGGCCTCCCCCAGGTTGAAATCGGTGTATTGGACGCAACGCTTCCAGCGCGGCTGCATCGCTTTGGCCCCGCGCAAGTATTGTCGGTAGAATGCAAAATTTTCCTGGACGAATTCCGTCGAGAGGTAGGGTGAGGAAGAATCCACCACGTGAAACCGGAGATAGGTTTTCCAGTTCTCGACGGGTTCGCCGGCCAGCTCCGAGTTGACTTGCTTGAAGAATTCCGGTGCCTCGACATTCAGAGTTTCAAACTTGGGGTACTGCAATGCGCGGTAGTAAGACGGCCAATCAAAATTGGGAGCCAGTCCAGCCAAGTCCGCCATTTTCATCTTGTGTTTGAGGTTGTATGGGTTGCGGCGCTCCACCCGTGTCCAGGATGCCTTGGCCAGGGCAGTTTCCATGCGCATGACGGTCGCGGCATGGTCGCCGGCGGTCGAGGAATCGTCGCCCATGAGCTCGAATACTTTTTGCACGTGCTCGAGGTAATGCTCGCGGATCTCCTTCGATTTTGCGTCATCCTTAGTGTAGTAGTCGCGGTCGGGGAGCCCGAGGCCACCCTGATCGAGGTCGGCAATCTGCTGTTCGGAGTCGTCCGGATCCTGGGTCGAACCGTTTCCGAAGAGGATGGAACGGCCGAAAGTGAGCTGCAGGCGGGCGACGAGCGGGCTGAGATCCGTTAGGGACTTGAGCTGCGCGATCGCGTCCAGTTCGGCCTGAACCGCGGCCAAGCCCCGCTTCTCCACGGCACTTTCGTCCATGCAGGCGGCGTAGAAGTCGCCAATCTTTTGGGTCACAGCGTCGCGCTCGGCGGCGGCGGCGGCCTCGTCGAGAATGCCGCGCAAGAAATTCAAATTATCCTCGTAGAGTTTGCCGTACACGCTCCAGGAGGTTTGGTCGGGAGGGATGGGGTTGTGTTGCTTCCACCCGCCGCAGGAATATTGGTAGAGGTCGACACAGGGATCGGCGGAGCGGTCCATGGCGCTAAGATCGAGGCTGGGAGTGTAAGGCAAGACAGGGCTGGGCGCCGGGGCGACGGAAGGAGTCTGCGCGACGGCGGAGCTCACAAGAAGCAGGCAAAACAAGGAGGAGGGAACCGCAAAACGCTTTTTCATATTGGCTTTCGGATGGAAACCTTCGAAGTCCGACACGCGCTGGCCGAGTGATCGGGAAAAAGCATTTTTCCAATTTATGAAAGGAAAAGCAAGGTGCTTGCGGACCTCAGACCCGGATCGCCAGGACTTAGGAGCGGCGGGGGGCGGCGGGGATGCGCGCGACCGGTTCCGGCCTGGCGGGAGTCAGCTGAACCAGCGAGCGCTTGCCCACGCGGATGAATTCCAGCTCCCGCGCGGCTTGCAGCGCGTTGAGCGCTTCCCTGATCCGCGAGCGGGGGGCGAAATTGCCAAATAGCGTTTCCAGTTCCTGCTGATCGGCCGCGATCACGCAATCCAAGTATTTCGAGAGTAGCGCCGACAAGGCCTCGCCGACGGACAGTTCGATTCCCTCGCGGACGGCGTCGGGGGACCAGCGATAGAGCACGTCCCAAAACGATCCCTCGGCCGGATTGTAGTCAACCCGAGTGATCCGCAGCTTCACGCCCAGCTCTCCCAGAGCGTGATCGAGGGCGCCATACGATACGCTACCGCCGAGTACCTCTTGCAGTTTTTGCTTGGAGATGGGGCCACCGCGCTGAATGGCGGCGAAAGCATCGCAGGCGAGTTCGGAGTATTCCGAACGTGGGCCGGCCTTGGGGGCTTGCTTGGGGTTGCGCTCTCCGGCCATGGCATAGAAGTACGGGAAGATAGAGCCGGCAACCAAGAATGCATTGTTCTCGCCGAACAGGTTGGCCTCGTAGGCGGAGCGATCGCGGAGCAAACGCACCATCAGTTCGGCGGCTTCCTGCGCGCGGGGATCGGCGAAAGCCTGCTGCCAGGGGGGCAGGTGATCGTCCGAACCCACCCATGCGCCGATGAAGGTTGGCGCCAGCACCGAGGGACGCTGCGGGTACATCAGGCAGAAGCCGACCGACTCGAGGAACGAGCGCGCGTCGTCGAGCGTGTGCACGGGCCTCCCATCGAGATGCCACTTCGCGCGGCGGAGCTGATCGAGTTCCTGGTCAGTCATAAAAGCAGCAGCCAGCAATCGGCGTTTAGCACCTCATCCTTGGCCGGGACCTAAAGCCGCTCGCCGGAGTCCACACCCACACTCCAAGGATAAATGCTCAATACCGCCTGCGGATTGTCGGTTCCCTCAGATTCTCTTAAACGCCTTCTGAATGTCCCTTAGAGAATACCGCAGAACCACCGGCCGCCCGTGGGGACAGGACATGGGGCATTCGGTTTTGGATAGTTCGGCGAGCAGCCACTCCATCTTAGTTTGCTCGAGCGCCATATTGACCTTGATGGCGGCGTGGCAGGCGATGGTGGCCGCGAGCCGGGTGCGAAGCTTCTCCAGATTGAGGCTTTGCTCCTCGCGGGCCAGTTGTTCGAGCAGTTCATGAAGCATGGTTTCGATGCGCGGAGCTTCGATACCTGCGGGAGCGACTTTCACCGCGATACTGCGCGCCCCGAAGGGTTCGGCTTCAAAGCCGTTCAGGTTCAGTTCGTCGGAAATCTCTCGAAAGACGGCTTCCTGCGCCGGGGTAAGTTCGAGCACCAGGGGCATGAGCAAGCGCTGGCTTTCGACCTTTTGCGCGGCGCGCTGCCTCAGGATCTTCTCAAACAGCACGCGCTCGTGGGCCACGTGCTGGTCCACGATCCATAGGCCTTCTCCGTTCACCGCCAGGATGAACGATTCGCGAATCTGCCCCAAGGGCTTGAGAGACGCGAGCGAAGGGGCCAGGCCGCTCGCAGCTTCGGGTTCGTCGGGGATCGGAGGCGTGCAGCCATCTCCAGGAAACACCTGCGGTGGCATCCGGGCCACGGCCAACGCGGCGGTGCCTTCGACTGCGATTCCGTCTACGCCGAAGCGAAAGGGCTCGTTAACCGGCGAAAGAACAGAAGCTTGCAGGCTAAATTGCTGCGATGAGGGCGTGTACAGGGACCTCCATCGCGAGGCCTCGATGATCGTGCCGCGAGACCCCGCAGCAAGCATCGGAGTTGCGGTCGGATGCGCGTCAATCTCTTCGGTGAATTGCGGCACAGGTCGAGCCTTCATCAGGGCGGAGCGAACCGAATCGCGAACGAAATCATGCATCGCGCTGTGCTGGCGGAACCGCACCTCGGTTTTTGAGGGGTGGACGTTCACGTCCACCTCACTGCTCGGCAACTCCAGAAAGAGCAACACCACGGGATACACCGTGGGAGGGATGATGTTGCGGTAGGCCTCGGTGATGGCGTGCTGGACGAGGCGGTCGCGAATGAGGCGACGGTTGACGAAAACGTAGATCGAATTGCGGTTCAGTTTCTGGATCTCGGGCTTGGAAACGAATCCGTGGGCGCGCAGTTCCCCGAAGGAGGGCGAGTCCCCGGAGGTCTCGTCCTCGTTCGGGCTCTCGTGGGCGAACACGCCCGCGCCACGCGGCTGGGGCAAACCGAATCGTTCGAGCGGCCGCACGGCGGCGAGTGGAATCAGGTGATCGAGAATTTCTTTGCCGAAGACCTGGTACACACGCTCGCTGTATCCCGCGACCGGAGGAGCAACCAGCATGGCGTGGGTCGCGGAATGCAACTCGAAATACTTGTCGGGATGCGCCAAGGCGTAGTGTGTGACCAGCGAGACGATGTGGGAGAGCTCGGTGGCCTCGGCTTTCAGGAATTTCCTCCGCGCCGGCATGTTGAAAAACAAATCGCGGATGGTGATCGAGGTCCCGGCGGGCAGGCCGGCTTCCTCTACTTTGAAAATCTTACCGCCGTTGATTTCGACGACCGTTCCGGAGGCCTGGTCGGGAACGCGCGTCTCCAGGCGCAGGCGGGAGACCGACGCAATCGAGGGCAGGGCTTCTCCGCGAAAGCCCAAAGTTCGAACGCTGAGCAGGTCCTCGGCCTGGTTGATCTTCGAGGTGGCGTGGCGTTCGAAGGCGAGCAAGGCGTCGTCGCGCACCATACCGCAGCCGTTGTCGGTAATCTGGATGAGCTTTCTTCCGCCCGCCTCGACCTGAATCCTGATGCGAGTGGACCCGGCGTCCAGTGCATTCTCCAGCAGTTCTTTCACGACCGACGCAGGCCGTTCTACGACCTCGCCAGCGGCGATTTTGTTGGCAACGTGCTCGGGGAGAACGTGAATGCGGCCCATGGCTCTCAGCGGATCAGTCGCCAGTTTCGCAGATGAGCCGGTTCAAAGCAACGCGGCCACAGACCTGCGTGGATAGGACTTCGATTCGCGCCGAGCCCCGGGGAATCTGCAGCTGGGGGAGAAGCCAGCTGCGGCCCGATAACTTCGGTAACTGGTTTTGGGTACCCGCCGGACGTAGCATGGACTCCATGGGTCAAGGAGTACAGCGTTGTTCACGGACCAAGATGGTCTTGCCGCTGCGCGTGTGGGTGGGCGAGCCGGCCGATGAATCCTCGGGACTGCAATTGGCCCACACTGTCGACATCAGCCCGATTGGCGGACGCCTCGGAGGTCTGCGCACGGAGTTGCTTCCCGGGCAGACGATTACTCTGCAGCGGGGACAGACGAAGGTCTCTTTCCGGGTGATATGGAACAGGCATCTCGGACCGGGAGAGAACCAGGCGGGCATCGAAGCGTTGGGATCGGAAAACAACATTTGGGGCGTGGACCTTCCCCAATTGGGCCTCCGACGGGGTTCGCCGGAGCGCTTGCTGGCGGACAATTCTCGTCTCCGGGACGCGCCCTCTCCCCGACCAAATTCCGCCCCGCCCCCCATGCTGCATTTGCCAGCGATTTTCGATAGCAAGCGAATGCGATGGGGCTTGTGCCTGGGGTCCCTACTGCTCAGCGGTTTGCTGGCTCTGGCGGTCTACCAGGATATCGTGGGCAGCGTCCGGATGATGGTTCGTTGGCCACTGCCCGGGCCCCCGACGGCCGCCGATCTCGCCGCCATGACTCCAAAGCCGCAGTTGGCCGCTTTCGCTCAAGAGGTCACGACCTGGCATGCCAGACCGGTGCCGCGCATCCGAGTCAAGGAAGCTCCAACCGAGCACATGGTGTACCCGGTGTCGCCCGATATGAACCTTAGCGGCACAGTCGATTTAGACGTGGTCATTGCGACCGACGGCCGCATCAAGCAGGTCCGCGTGCTGAGCGGCGAGCGTGCGCTGGCCGAAGCCGCGGAGCAAGCCGCACGTCAATGGCGCTACAATCCTTTGCAGGTGAAGGGCGAACCTGCCGAGGGCGAGACCAAAGTTGTCATCGCCTTCCGCGGCGCCGATGCCGTTTCGCTCGAGTTCCCCTCTGCAGACGGCAGTCAGACGAGCAAGAATTAGCCGACAGGTTTCGCGCCTCAATCTTTTTGCTTGCGCACCTGTATTCCCAAGTCCCGCAACTGCGCATCACTCACCGGGGTCGGCGCATCCACCATCAAATCCACCGCCCGCGCAGTCTTCGGGAATGGAATCACTTCGCGCAGGCTTTCGGCTCCAGCAAGAATCATGACGATGCGGTCGAGGCCAAGCGCAATCCCGCCATGGGGCGGCGTGCCATATTCGAGTGCCTCCAAGAAGAAGCCGAAGCGCGCGCGTGCTTCCTCATCACTCATTCCCAGAGCCTGAAAAATCTTGCGCTGAATGTCCTGGCGATGAATACGAATGGACCCCGACCCGAGTTCGGTTCCGTTGAGCACCACGTCGTAGGCCAGCGCCCGGATTTCTCCCAGTGGAGATTTCGGGTCGGAAACGGAATCGAGATGGGCCTCGAGCTTCGGCATGTCTTCTTCATGCAGCGAAGTGAAGGGATGGTGGGCGGGGTGCCACCGCTTTTCATCCTTCTCCCAGGCAAACATGGGGAAGTCGGTCACCCAGAGGAAACGGAAATCCTTCGCGACATCGCCGCTTTTCTTGAATGCGCCATGTTTCTCGGCATATTTCTGCGCGAGGTCGAGCCGCAAATATCCGCACTTTTCGCAGAAATGCTGCAGGTTCTGATCCGCAACCGCCGCGATTTCAGGTTTATTGAGCGCGCCCGCGAGTAACCACAGATCATCCGGCTCAACCTTCGCGAACTGCAGGACGCGCTCCGACGCCGCCGGATAATCTTTGGCAAACCGCTTCGGATCGGTCATCAACTGAACGAAATTCGGGCCGCCCACATGCTGATAGGCCCCTTGCGTGCCAATGGTGCGCCGCTCCGTGCCGGAAATGTCGCCAGCCTTCGAAATTCGAATCAGTTGCAGCGGTAGCTCTTTCCGGATTCTGAATTTGGTTGTGAACTCTTCTAGCTCTTCCGCCAGGAATGCTTCGCGCACGTCTACCATTGCGGGCAGGCGCATGTCGGGCTTGTCGTTGCCGTAGAGGCGGATGGCCTCGTCATAGGTCATGCGCAGGAACGGCGTCTGGATCTCATGCCCGGCGGCTTTGAACGCGGCCGTCAGAAAACCCTCGACCACGGTGTAAACGGTGTCCAGCTGCGGATAGGACATCTCCAAATCAATCTGCGTGAATTCCGCCTGCCGGTCAGCGCGGAAATCTTCGTCGCGGAAGCAGCGCACGATTTGAAAATACTTATCGAAGCCGGAAATCATCAGAATCTGCTTGAACATCTGGGGCGACTGCGGCAACGCGTAGAAACTGCCCGGCTGCACCCGGCTGGGAACCAGGTAGTCGCGCGCGCCTTCCGGCGTGGAACGCGTCATGAACGGAGTTTCGATGTCAAGAAATCCTTGCGCGCAAAGATAATCGCGAATCGCTTTCGAGACTTTGTGGCGCATTTGAATGTTGAACTGCATGGCATCGCGGCGCAGATCGATATAGCGATACTTCAGCCGCATTTCTTCGTTGGGCAAGACCGTTTCTCCCGGAAGAAACGGGGGCTGCTTGGATTCGTTGAGAATGCGCAGCTCGTCCACCACCAACTCAACCTCGCCGGTTGGGATGTTCCGGTTAAAGGTTGCAGGTTCGCGCTGCTTCACCGTGCCAACCACCGCGATGACGTACTCGTTGCGCAAGGCCTCGGCTTTGCCGTGCGCGGATGGATTGAGCTCCCGGTTGACCACCACCTGCGTGACGCCGGTGCGGTCGCGAAGATCAATGAAAATGAGACTGCCCAGGTCGCGACGGCGCCCTACCCACCCCATGAGCACGGTTTTTTTGCCGGCGTCAGAGGAGCGCAGCGCGCTGCACATGTGAGTGCGCCGTAAATCGCCTAAAAAATCAAGCAAGGTTTTGTGGCCTTTCCGTGGATCGTATGGCGGAGAACTGAATGGAAGATTATAAACGGTGACGATCCAAGCCACGGGAAGACTGGGTGGGGGACCGGTAGGGATCTTTCGGCCAGGTTCGCTGAATTCTGGCGATCGACAACCACCCCAAAATAGGCGATGCCCCATGTCCACAACGGCATTCGTCAGTCCGATCTGGGCTCCGACGGTAGGGGTTCGCTTCAGATCACCCATGCCCGATGAATGCGCGACGCCGTGATAGGATGTGGCCCCGGAAACGACCGAGGCAGTGGAACATCGAGTTCAAGTCAGCACCATTGAGGAGCCATTCATGATTGCACGCGTTGGCGCGGTATTGTTCATCGCAGTTCTTGCCGGAGCGCTTCCGGCGGGTAGTCAGTCAGTCCCATTGGTCGAGAAGAAAACCATCGGCTTGGCCGCGGCCAAGAAAATGGTCGCGGCGGCCGAGGCGGAAGCCCTGAAGAATAAATGGGCGATCTCCATCTCGGTCGTGGATGACGGCGGGAACTTGGTGTATTTCGAGCGCATGGACGGAGCGAATTTGCCCACGGTTGCGATCTCCCAGGGTAAGGCGCGCACCGCCGCCGAGTACCGGACGGCGACCAAAGGGTTCGAGGAGGGGCTGTCCAAAGGACAAACCCAGTTGCTCTCCCTCCCGAACGCCACCGAGTTGCAAGGCGGCCTGCCGGTGATGGTGGATGGCCAGGTGGTCGGAGCCATCGCCGGAAGCGGGGCTAAGGGCGAGCAGGACGAGCAATGCGCCCAGGCTGGAATCGATGCGCTGATGAAATAGCGGCTGATGAAATGGCGTAAGATGCCGGCAAACCGCGTCCAACGCCGCTTACGGTGGCGCCGACCTCCGCCCCAATCGCGCACAGCCTACGGGGCTTTCGTGGCCTTGCCCTCCATGACCGTGCTCCAGTTCGTTCCATCCGGCGACAGCTCAAACTTCACGGCGTAGGAGGTCGGCGAAAGGACCTTGGCCGTGTAGCGGCCCTTCATCTTCTGGCCACCCATGTTTTGGTCAGCCAGCCAGGTCCAGGTACCGCCGTCCACGCTGCCTGTGGCCGACTCGTGTCCTCCCGCGCTGCTAAAGGCGTCGTAGGTATAGAGCTTGGCATTCGCGTCATAGCCCATGAACGCGACCTCGGTGCCTTGCCCCATCGCGCCCCCGAAACTCGTATTCTCGGTCAAGAAAAAGCCGCCCTCCATCCATTTGTCAGCTTGCGTGCCGGACACTTTGCCCCCGGGACCCCCCGGGCCTGGCTTCAAGTCAAAATCGGTCGTCCATGATCCGACGAAGTAATCGAGCTTTTTGAGTTCCGGAGCGGGCGCGGGCGGACCTTGCGCCCAAGCCGGCAACACCAACATCGACAGGAAGAGAAGAGCCCCGAACGCTCGCTTCATGGTATGCGTCTCCTTGCAATTGGAAGTTGCCCGAGGGGCGTTACTTGGCGGACCAGGGCCTCCTCGCATCCGCGCGAGAGATCTTAGGCATGGGCACTGGGAAAGTCAACATGAGCTTGACACATGAGCTTGCGCCGCGCCCAGCGCGACCCTCAGCTCGCCGATTGAATCCTTTGCGGCAGTTCGCCGCGGGGCACGGAAACCTGCTGGGCGGTCGCTAGATTCTTGAGTGCGAAGGCATCGGCTTTGACTTCATCCTCCCCCACAATGAGTGCGAAGCGGGCGCCCGCCCTGCTTGCGGTCTCAAGCGACTTCTTCAGGCGAAAGGTCTCATCTCCCAGTTCTACGATGACATCGTGATGGCGAAGCTCGCGCGCCAGCCTTGCGGCTTCCGCGTTCATGCCCGCGCCGAAGGGCGCGATGTAGACATCGGGCTTGCGCTCGGCCGCGCCCGCCGATTCCTCTAGCGCCAACACCAGGCGATCCTCGCCGATGGCAAAGCCGATCCCCGGCGCTTGCGGCCCGCCGAGCGATTCGGAAAGTCCGTCGTAGCGGCCGCCGCCGAGGATGGCATTCTGCGCGCCCAGTTGACCATGCGTGAACTCGAAGGCCGTGCGCGTGTAGTAGTCGAGGCCGCGGACCAGCCGATCGTTCAAATGAAACTTCACACCGACAGATTTCAGGATCTCCTGCACCTGCTCGAAATGCTGACGGCAGGGTTCATCGAGATACTGACGGATGCTCGGGAGGGTCTCGATAATCGGCTGATCTTCGGGGACTTTGCAATCGAACACCCGCAGGGGATTGGTCACGGCGCGCCGCTGGCAGTCGGTGCACATTCGAGCAGCCACCGGCTCGAGCGCTTGGCGCAGAGCTTGGTTGTAGGCAGCGCGGTCATTCGGGCAGCCGACGGAATTTAATTCCAGATTCCAGTCCTTGACGCCGAGGCGATCGAGCAAGGTAGCCAGCAGCTCCAGGATTTCAGCATCGCGGGCGGGGGATTCGCTGCCCGCCGTCGGCGGACCAATCACCTCGGCGCCAATCTGGTAAAACTGCCGGTGGCGACCCTTCTGCGGGCGTTCGCGGCGGAACTGCGGGCCCATGTAGTAGAGCTTGTTCAGCCCGCGCTCCCAGAGCTTGTGCTCAATGTAGGCGCGGACGATGCCGG
>PKYX01000232.1:12037-12173 GCA_003132825.1 Acidobacteriaceae bacterium | reverse complement strand
GTCAGCGTGCAACTGCGCTATCTGCAAACTCTGACCGAAATTGGGGTGGAGAAAAACACCACCGTGATCTTCCCGGTTCCGGTGGATTTTTTCTCCGGGTTACAAAAAATACTGGCCAAACCTGACGGAGATGGCT
>PKYX01000232.1:0-11967 GCA_003132825.1 Acidobacteriaceae bacterium | reverse complement strand
ACCCGCCTCGGCCGGAGATTCGGCTGTGTCGGTCGCCGCCTCGAACGGGGGCGTTCGCCCATCGGCCGTGAGGCAGACTGCCGACTCCGGGGCCAATGCCTCGCCCGACGTCGCATTTTACAAGCCCGACAACTCGCCCCGGGCCAGCCTAGAACCCGCTTCCGCAGGCGCCGAAGCGGCGGCGGCAGCCAACAATGCTCCGAGCGGCGCGGGGCCGAGCGATGGCAAAACCGGTGCCGACCCGGCGGTGGCTCCGCCCGTGAACGGCTACTACGTCCAGGTGGCGGCGGTCAGCAAACAGGAGGATGGCGACGCGCTGGTCGATGCCCTCAAGAAAAAGCAGTACCCGGCCTTCTCCTCGCCCGGTCCCGACAAGCTGTTTCACGTGCAGGTCGGCCCCTTCGTCGACCTCCGGAATGCCGAGGAAACCCGTTCGAAGCTGGTGACCGACGGCTACAACCCGATTTTAAAGAAGTAACTGGGAGGCTCGTCGGCCAATCTCGAATCCGGCTTCCCCGGGGATCCGGAACTCTCACCCCGCTGAAGTTTCCCCTCCACATTGACATCCATCCATTTGTCGTCTATTGGTAAGTACCGTGAGCAGCTCCGACCAACTGCTGGATCGGGTCTTGCAGGCCATTGCCGATCCCACGCGCCGTCGTATTCTGCAGACTCTCAGGGTGCGCGGCGCCTGCTCGATTGGCAAGGACGTCGGTCTGTGCGCCTCCGACATCGAGCAGCGCATTCCGCTTTCCCAGCCCACCATTTCGCATCACATGTCGATTCTCAAAAAAGCCGGGCTGGTGGAAGCGCAAAAGCTCGGTCAGTGGATGTGGTATCGCCGCAACGATCGGGCTCTGCGCCAGTTCGCGAAAATTCTGCGCCAGAGTCTGTGAGTCGGGCCGGACTCTAACCGGCGACCGCCGACTGCGTCTTCTGCAGCAAGCGCCGCGCCTGCGAAATCAGCTCGGCGACCTCGAATGGTTTCACCAGGTAAGGCACCTGGTTTTCTTGTAAGAAAGTGCGAGTTTCCGGCTCCACCACGCCCGAAAAAGTGAACAGCACGTGCTTTTCGAGACCGGGCTGGTTCTCCGCCAGCCAGCGGTACATTTCTACCGCGGTCCCGCCGCCCGGCATCTTGCCGTTGACAATGAGCGAATCAAAGGACTCGGCCGCTAGCTTCGATTGCAGTTCTTCCCCGCTCAGGGACGTAACCACCTCCGCTCCGGCGCCGGCTAGCACATCCCGTTCAAACTCGAGCACTGCTTCTTCGTCCTCGGCCAGAAGGATACGACCGGAGATGGCCTGTTCATGGCGCGGCGGGGCCAGGGTTTTCTCCGCCGTCACATTCCATCCTGCCGCCGGCAGGACGACCTCGATAATTGCGCCTCCGTCGGCGGCGTTGCGCGCCGAGATGTCGCCGCCATGCTCCTTGATGATGCCGTAGCAAATGCTCAATCCGAGCCCGGTGCCCTTGCCCACGCTTTTGGTGGTATAGAAGGGATCAAAAATCCGATTGGGCTCCTTGATACCCGGTCCTGAGTCCTGGAATAGAGCGTGCACATGGCCGTTGCGCGCATACATGCGGACCTTCAGCTTGCTGCCCTTACCCGAATCCTGCATGGCGTCGACCGCATTGTTGATGATGTTGAGAAATACCTGCTCCAGTTGATGGGGATCGGCGGTGACCGAAGGAAGCGAGGACTCGACTTCCCGCTGCAGCTGAAAACCATTGACCTTCAGGTCATACTCGCGCAGGGAAAGGGCTTCGTCGAGCACCTTTGAAATATCCGCGCGTTGTCTCTGCGGTTTGCGTTGGCGGGCAAATGACAGCAGGTTTTGCACTACGCGATGGGTGCGCTGCGCCTGCTTGAACAGCTTGGCCACAAAGTCGGCGGCGCGGGTTCCCAGTTGCTCGCTTTCGAGCAGCTGCGCGTAGCCGAGAATCGCGGTTAGCGGATTGTTCAGTTCGTGCGCCACGCCGGCAATCAACTGCCCCACCGCCGACATTTTCTCGCTCTGCAGCAGCTGTTCCTGGGTCCGTCGCAGATCTTCGTAGGCGCGGCAGGTTTCCTCGTAGAGGCTCACTTTTTCGATGGTGGTGGCGAGTTGCCGTCCGGTGGCCACCAGCAGGTTCTCATCGCTCGAGGTGTACTTGTCGTTCCCCTCGCGGCTGATGCCCATCATTCCGAGAGGGCGGTCCTTGCCCCACAGCAACACCCAGATCCAGGCGTGCGGGCCCTCGGTCGAAACAAAACGCGCCACCGGGGCGGGAAGATGCGGCAGATATTCCGCGGTAATCACCTCCGTGCGGGAGCGCGTCACCAGCTCGCCAAACCCCTCCGGCAAACGAACTTCCGAAGAGCGACTGCTGGCGTGGCTGCCATGACCCCAGTCCGCCCGCCGTCGGAAAATGCCATCGCCCGGTTCGGAAACATAGATGGACCCGGCCTGCGCCCCCAGCAGTAAAATCACTTGGCGCAGCGTCAGATTCAGAATCTCGTCCAGGTCGAAGGACTGGCTGGCGATCATGGCAATGGCGTTCAAGGCATTCAGTTCGCGGTTGCGCCGCCGGATTTCGTCTTCCGCCTGTTTCTTTTCCGACACGTCGAGCAGAAAGCCCTGATAGCGCTCGATCTTGCCCGCGCTGTCGCGGGTGGCAAAACTGCTCTCCATCGCGCTCAGCAAGCTTCCATCCTTACGGCGCAATTGCACTTCGAAGTTGCGCACGTAATTGTGCAACTCCACCTCGTGACGGAAGGCGTCCCGCCGCTCGGGCGAGGCATAAACTTCGGCATCGAGGTTGAGCGCCATCAACTCCTCGCGGCTGTGATGGCCCAACATACGCACGAAGGCGTCATTGCAATCGAGCAGTTTGCCCTCGGGAGTGGCGGCAAACACTCCTTCTTGCATCTGCTCGAACAGGAGCCGGTATTTTTCTTCCGCCGCATGGCGGTCGGTCACGTCCCGGACCACGTGAATGGTCCCTTTTTGCTGGCTTCCCTGCTCGGTGTAAGAAGATGTGGAGACCAAGGAAAAGCCGCCGAAGCACGGGTCCGGCCCCTCATGCAGGCTTTCTTCGCTGCGGCAGTAGGGGCATCCGGTCGAGGNNAGCAGCGCCCGGTTGGCCTTGATGACACGGAAGTTGGCATCATGCACCAGGATGACATCCTGGATCGAGTCAAAGGTGTTGCTCCACTGCCGGTAGGAACGCAGAATCTGTTCCACCAGACGCAGGTTCTCGACCGCCAGCCCAATCTGATGGGCCGTGGTCGCCAGGAATTCGAGTTCCTCGGGAGGATAGGCGACGTGCCGGCGGCTGCCCAAAGTCAGAGTGCCGATCACGGAGTTCTTGCCGAGGACCGGCACCAGAATGCAATGGTGAAACCCCTCTTTTTTGAGGCAGGCGCGAGCGGCTTCGGGAGCCGCCGAGACGCGCACCGCGAGCGGCACACCGCCGCTCAGCGTGCGCTCGAACGCGTCGTCCTTCGGAACCGACATGCGGTCGCGCAGAAAATCCGGCGAGAGCCCAATCTGTTGCGCCACCACCATGTTCTCGCCTTCGAGCAGACGGAACCAGGCGGCCTGGGCTCCCATCAGGGTTTTCAATTCCTCGAGCGCGCGGCTCAGGATGGGTCCCGGCTGCTGGGCCCGGGCCATGGTGTCGGTCAGCACATGGATCACCCCCAAGCGATGAGTCCGCATTTTGGAGTCATCAAATACCACGAGCAGCATGCTCATCCCGAGCACCAGAGACGTGGTTAGGGGTAACCAAGCCGGGAAATGCGAATAGAGCAGCCCCCAGTTCGGGGACAGCAACACCAGGCTCAGACTGAGCAGCCAAGGTCCGGTTTCCGCCCTTCCCCGGCGGTAGCGAATCAACTCGATCGCGGCCAGCAGGGTAATCAGCCGCCAAGAGACTTCGAGCGCCACGGCCAGGGTGGCCTGAGCCGGCCACAACAGTTCCCGGGCTGCTGCAAAACCGACGCTTGCGAGCGCCATCACCAGCAGCGGCGTCAGCAGTTTGCGAGCATGGGTGTAGACCAATACCGAGGTAGCAAACAAACCCACGGCCAAAACGAATGCCGCTTGCGAGATCGCCGCCATCGAGCGCGGCGGCAAACCGACCAGCCCGCCGGTAAAGGTACTATTCGCCGCTAGATAGGCAAGCCATCCCAGAATCCAAACCAGCAGATACCGTTCGCGGAAGGTGCGGTACACCAACAGGGTGGCCGCCAGCACCACCAGGGCGGACAACTCCTGCGCAACCAACCTGGGGACAGTCACGTCCCCAGCGGCGTACCAAACGCACCACAGGGCAGTATTCATCCGGTGAAAGACAAGATCTTCCTTTTCTTCTCTTTCTTAGCATGCCGCCTCCCATTGCCGATGTGTTTTCCCCCGTCCCTTGGTTACTTTGGGCATAGCGAAACTGCGATAGAATTGGCCGTATACTTCAACTATTCATGTCCACGGTAACTGAACGCATCTTGGTGGTCGACGACGAGGAAGCAATCCGGGAGATTGTGTCCTCCATGCTGAATGCCGGGGGCAAGTACACCTGCAGCCAGGCGGCCTCAGGCGCCGAAGCCCTGGCGCTGCTTGAGTCCGGGGAAGAATTTGCCCTCATGCTTTCCGACCTAATGATGGCCGGCATGGATGGAATCGCCTTGCTCGAACGCGCCAAGGAGCGGACCCCGGAAATGCCGGTGATCATGGTGACGGCGGTGCATGACATTTCCGTCGCGCTGGCGGCCATTCGCAACGGCGCCTACGATTACCTGCTGAAGCCCTTCGAACGCGAGCAGTTGCTGGCCGCAGTGCGCCGCGCTCTCGAGAATCGTCGTCTGCGGCTCGAAAACCGGGCTTACCAGACCGAACTGGAGGCCAAGGTCCGCGCCCGCACCCAGCAGTTGCAGGACGCGATGCGCAATCTGGAACGCTCCTACGACATCACGCTCGAGGCGCTGGGCGATGCTTTGGACCTCAAGGATGCCGAAACCGAAGGCCACTCCAAGCGGGTCACGGCCTTCACCATCGCCATCGCCAAGCACATGAATCTGCCGGATAAGGACATTCGCGTGATCGCCCGCGGTGCCTTTCTTCACGATATCGGCAAGATGGCCATTCCGGACGCGATTCTGCGCAAGCCGGGCGCCTTGAACCCGGAGGAAGTGGCCATCATGCGGGAGCATTGCTACCGCGGCTACCAGATCTTGCGGAAGATTCCCTTCCTCGGCGAAGCCGCCGAGATCGTCTATTCCCACCAGGAACGCTACGACGGAACCGGCTACCCGCGCGGCCTGAAGGCGGATGAGATTCCGCTCGGGGCGCGCATCTTCTCCGTCGCCGATACTCTCGACGCCATCATCTCCGACCGCCCTTATCGTCCCGCCAGAACCCTCGCCGAAGCACGCAAAGAGATCCAGGCTTGGACCGGCCGCCAGTTCGATCCCGAGGTCGTCCAGGTCTTCCTGAAGATGCCCGACGATATCTNNCCTCCGACCGTCCCTACCGGCCGGCCCAAACCGTGGTCGCGGCCCGGGAGGAAATTCGCGCCTGGTCGGGCCGCCAGTTCGATCAATCCGTGGTCACGGCTTTTCTCTCGATGCCGGAAAATATCTGGGGAGATTTACGCAAGCAGATTGATGCCCAGATTTACCGCTTTGCCTATTCCGCCTCGGCCTCGAAGAGTTCGTAGCCTCCTCGCACTCCCCCCGGCGTTGCCGCTCGCCGCCAGATCCGTTTCCCGGGAAGCCCGTGAACCGATCCTCCGCCGGGACCGCCGGTCCATCGGCTGGCCGAGGAGTTGAGACCGCAGACGGTCGCGGTGCCGGCGCAAAAGACGGCGCTGTTCCGTTGGCAGGAACGGCTGGTGGTTCGAAGGAACGGCCGGTGCAGGAAAATTCTTCTCTTCAGCGCGGAATGCGGCCGGCATCGAGCGTCACCTGCCGCTGGATCACCATCTCGACCGTCGTGCCCGCCTCGAGCTTAACGTCGCTACCTCGCTTCAGCAGGGCCGAAGCCACCCCGACCGCTCCCCCCAGACCGGCCCCGATGCCGGCTGCGGCGCGGCTTCCGGTGGTGATGCCACCGATGACTGCGCCCCCGCTTGCACCGCCGATTCCCCGCTCCGCCGCGGTGGCTACCTTTTCCCCGGTCTGGCCATCTTCCCGCACCGTGCCTTCTGAATCCTTCACCGAAGCCTTGTCGGCGCCGGGCGCGCCTTGCAGTGCTCCGGGCAGCATCACGGTGTAGCCGCTCGGGTAGATCAGGGTGGTGAAATGCATCAGCACTTCCGCCCGGCCTTTGACTCGTCCCGCCCGTTCGATGTGGCTGATTCTTCCCTGCACGTAGGTCCCGGCGGGAATGATGATGCGTTCGTTCACCACCACGGGAAATGTGGTTTCGGCATAAACCGCATCTCCCTCGCGGGTGTTCTTGGTCGAGATGGTCTGCTTCAGCACGATCGGGACTTTGGTGTCGGCCGGAATGACCAGCACATTCGGATTTTCCGCCGCAGCCGGCGGGAGGCTCGCGGCATTGGCCGGCGGAGCCGAGCTCGATTGTCCAAATGTCAGGGCGGAGAGTGACAGCGATAGTACTAAGAGGGTTAACAGAATACGCATGGATTTACTCCTGACCGGATGCCAGAACTCGCCCGGCTTCGGCCCCCATATCAAGCTGGCATTATAAGCGTGGCCAGGGGGAATTTACATTGGCCATCGAGGCTAGGATGCGCCTTCGCTTGGCGAGAGTTGGATCCCCGTCGGACCCACCGGCTCATTTATAGATTAGGTACTTTTCCCGTAGCGGAAGAAATTTGTCGAGCGATTCCTGCCAGTCCTGGCTGATGCGCCGCGGATCCTGCCCCTCGACAATCGCGTCATAGACAGACTGATTCAGCAGCAGCTCAATCATCCGCTCCATATGGAACTGTTGCGGATACAGCTGGTGCAGTGCAGAAGCCAGTTCGATCCCCAGCTGGGGAGCATCGAAAGCATTGCGCCGAAGGAGCGTGATGTTGACTCCCTGGCACATCTCGCCCTGATGCTCGCTGGCCGAGGGAGTAAAGCGGACCGGTACAAATCGCACGCCGGAGATTTCTCTCCCGTTCAGATGCGCCGCCAGTTCACGACCGTTGATCCAGGGAGCGCCCACCAGCTCAAAGGGGGTGTCGGTTCCCCGGCCGACGGAAACGTTCGTGCCCTCGATCAGCGCCACACCCGGATAGAGCTCGGCCTCGACCAGACTGCGCAGATTGGGCGATGGATTCACCCACTCGAGCCCGGTCGAGTCATACCAGTCGCCGCGAATCCAGCCTGCCATGGGCACGACTGTCAGCCTGGCATTGAGGTTGCGCTCGGCATTGAACATCTTCGCCAGCTCTCCCATGGTCATGCCATGGCGCACCGGAAGCGGAAAATAGTTCACGAAGCTTTCCCGCCCAGCATCGGGGATCGGCCCCTGCACGAAGGATCCTGTGATCGGATTCGGCCGGTCGAGCACAATGACTTCGATGCCGGCCTGGGCCGCGGCCTCGAGAAAATAGCCCAGGGTGGTCTCGTAGGTGTAAAAGCGAGCGCCTGCGTCTTGAATGTCGATCACGACCGCGTCGAGCGTCTTCAGCACCTCGAGCGGCGGATGGCGGGCCGCCTGGGTGGCGCCATAGACGCTATAGACGGGCACGCCCGTCGCGGCATCCTTCGAGTTGCTGATATCGGTCGTATCGAGGGTGCCCGTGACTCCGTGCTCGGGACTGAAGATGGCCGCGAGCGTAACGCCGGGAACTTGCGCCAACACATCAATGGTGCGTCGCCCCGCGGAATCCACTCCGGTTTGATTGGTCAGCACGCCGATCTTTTTCTTCTCGGTGGTCCCGCGAATGACATCGAAGTCATGGGCCTCGAGAACGTCGATTCCGGTCTGGACCGATCCGTTGCGTGCGCTCAGCCGCCGGGCCGCAGTTTCCACTTCGTTGTAGCCGGTAATGCTCTCCCAGCGCAGCGCTTCCTTCTCGCTCACCGTCAGGGGAAGCGCCGCCGCTACCGCGGTGGCAATCTTGGCGCGCACCGCCACCGCGCTTCCTTTGCCTCGGGGATGCACGGCGTTGGCCAGAATGATGATGAAGGTGCGGGTCGTCGGATCAATCCACAAGGAAGTTCCGGTGAAGCCGGTGTGGCCGAACGATCCGACCGGAAGCAGCGCGCCTCGGCTTGAGGAGAATGGCGAATCAATATCCCAGCCTAGGCCGTGCAGCACCGAGGAAGTCGGGGGCTGCTGCGGCGTGGTCATTTTCTCGACCGCGAGCGCGGAAAGCACCGGACTGCCCGCGAGCAAGGCCTGGGCAAACTTCGACAGATCGCCGGCGGTTGAGAATAGACCGGCATGGCCGGCCACGCCTCCCATGCGGCGCGCGGTGGGATCGTGCACCACGCCCCGCAGCATGTGATCGTGCTCGTCATACTGCGTGGGAGCGATCTTTCGCACCCAGGCGGGCGGAGGCAGGAAGCGGGTGTGGGTCATTTTGAGCGGCGCAAAGATATGGGCCGCGCAGTACTGATCGAGAGATGTTCCTGAAACCCTCTCGACCACCGCGCCCAGGGTGATGAAGTTCACGTCGCTGTAGAGAAAGCGCGCTCCCGGCGGAAACACCGGCTTCGATTCATACGCCATGCGGAGCGCAGCATCCCGGCCCGCCCATCCCTGCTTCAAATCCAAGTCGTCGGGTAGGCCCGAGTGGTGCGTCAGCAACTCGCGCACCGTCATGTCTTCCTTTCCATTCTGCGCGAATTCGGGAATGTATTTTGCGACCGGATCATTCAGACGTAGTTGCCCGCGCTCGACCAGTTGCATGATAGCGGTGGTCGTGGCCACCACCTTGGTGAGCGAGGCAAGATCGAAAATGGTGTCGAGCGTCATGCGCTCGGGGCGCGGCTCAAGCGCCCGGTGTCCGAAGGCTTTGTCGTAGATCACGCTGCCATCATGCCAAACCAGCACCACCGCACCGGGAATCTGGCCGTCCCGAATGGCTTCCTCGACTACGCCGTCGAGCACACGCAGCCGGTTCGGGGAAGCCGTCTGAGCGCCCACGGCCGCGATGGCTGGCCGGGGACAGGCGCCGGCCAAGACCAGGGCAAGGAGAAGGCACGACCGATATCGCCAGCCGCACGAGTTGGTTTTGAGGGCTTCGATGTTCTGACTCTACACACCCGCTGTCCCGTCGCTCAAGGCACTCCCGTAAGGGGGGTGCCATTTCTGCCACAGGCGGATGGCTTTACCCCGACCCTGAACTTTGCTATAAACCGGACATCGAGCCTAGGCCATCCTTGGATGAAAGCGCACTG
This sequence comes from Acidobacteriaceae bacterium, assembly GCA_003132825.1. Classification (GTDB taxonomy): domain Bacteria; phylum Acidobacteriota; class Terriglobia; order Terriglobales; family Acidobacteriaceae; genus PALSA-270. Next base: position 2,620 of record PKYX01000232.1, on the reverse strand, counting down.
TCGCTGAACACTCCCGCCCACACCTCCGCCGCTTTTCCGGTGCCTGCGCACGAGCAGCAGGAAACCACCTTTGTTGAGGCCTTTGACGTGCTGCGGAGCTCCATTGCGGAACGAGCCTTCCCGGCGGCCTCGGTCGCCATCACGCAGGGTGGAAAACTGGTCGCCTGCAGAGCCTTTGGCCGCTTCACCTATGCCGCCGATTCCTCCGCCGCAACCCCGGCGAGTGTTTTCGACTTGGCTTCCCTTTCGAAAGTCGCGGCCACCACCGCCATGGCCATGGTTCTGTTTGAACGCGGGTTGCTCGACCTCGAAGCCCCAGTGGCGGCAATCGTGCCCGAGTTTTCTCAAAATTCCTCCCAGCGCCGCCAAGTCACTTTCCATATGCTGCTCGCCCATTCCTCGGGTTTACCGGCTTACGAGAAGCTGTTCCTGCGCGCGCCCGGACGGGAAGAACTTCTGGCCGCAGCCTTCGCGACTCCGCTCACGGCCGACCCCGGCACGCGGGCCGAGTATAGTGACATCGGCTTCATCATCTTGGGAGTCGCGCTCGAGCGGGTGGCCGATGAAGCGCTCGACCGCTTCTGCCAGCGTGAGGTCTTCGGCCCGCTCGGCATGGCCACGACCGCTTTCAATCCGCCCCCCTCCTGGCGCACCCTCATCCCGCCCACCGAAGACGACCACTCCTTCCGCCACCGCGCCATCCAGGGCGAGGTGCAGGACGAGAATGCGAGCGTCCTCGGCGGAGTCGCCGGGCATGCCGGCCTCTTCGGTACGGCGCAGGATCTGGCCATCTACGCCAATGCTTTGCTGCACGGCGGCCGCCCCTTCATTCGCCCGGAGACCCTGGCGCTATTCACCCGCCGCGAGCAAACCCCGGCGGGCACCTCCCGCGCCCTGGGATGGGATACGCCTTCGTTCCCTTCGCAGTCCGGGAAGTATTTTTCCGCCGACTCCTTCGGCCACCTCGGCTACACCGGAACCTCCCTGTGGATCGACCCGAAACGCCAGCTTTCGATCACCTTGCTGACCAATCGCACTTGGCCCGACTGCGGCAACCATGCGATCAAACAAGTGCGCCCCAGATTCCATAACGCCGTGATGCAGGGGTTCGAGCGCGCCGGCCCGGGGGGGGGCACGCTTGAAAGCTAGAAAGCCGCGCCCCGACCTAGGACGCCTCTCGACCGAAAAGGCGAACCCCGCCGCGGTCGATCTCGACCTGCAGTCAGCGCTTGAAATCGCGCGCATCATCAATCTCGAAGACCGGAAGGTCGCGCCCGCGGTCAAACGCGCCCTGCCGCAGATTGCGCGCGCCATCGACCTGATCGCCTATGCTCTCGGCCGAGGCGGCCGCCTCCTCTATGTGGGCGCCGGCACGAGCGGCCGCATTGCGGCACTCGATGCCGCCGAGTGTCCTCCGACCTTCAACCTCGATCCGAAAACGGTTCAGTACGTGATGGCGGGAGGACCGAAAGCTCTGGGCATTGCAATCGAAGCCGATGAAGATTCCCGCGAGCTGGGCAAGCGGGAAATGGCCAAGAAGAAACCGGGCAGGGCGGACGTGGTGGTCGGAATCGCCGCCAGCGGACGAACTCCATTTACCGTCGCCGCCATCGCCTATGCCCGCCGCCAGGGTGCAAAGACCGTCGCCGTCACTTGCAACCCCAATTCTCCTCTCGAAAAAGCAGCCCATTTGGCGATTGTGGCGGAAGTCGGTCCTGAGGCGGTCTCCGGATCCACGCGCATGAAAGCCGGCACGGCGCAAAAAATGATCCTCAACATGCTCTCGACCGGCGCCATGACGCGCCTGGGATATGTCTATGGCAACTTGATGGTCAACGTCCATCTCACCAACGAAAAGCTCGCCGAGCGTGGAGTCAGCATTCTCGAGCGCNNGTTCCGGTTGCGCTGGTCATGCTGCAGTCCGGCGCGCCCCGCGCCCAAGCCCAGCAGGCGCTCCAGGCCGCACACGGCCACGTGCGGCACGCTATAGACTGGGTGCGCAGGCGGTAGCACCCAGAACGGTCTGCCGGCTGGTTCCGCCAGACCGTGCCCTTCCGATTGACATAATTCCATCGGGCGCCCGGCCCGCTTCCCGCTAGAATAGACGAGCGCCGGGGTGGCAAATCCCGTGGGGCTCGCGGCGTTTGAAGACCATCCGGGAACGAGCTGGCTATGGACAAACTGGTGATTCGCGGCGGCAACCCGTTGCTCGGGACAGTGCGCGTCAGTGGCGCGAAGAATGCCGCACTGCCTGCCATGGCCGCCGCCCTGCTCACCGAAGAGCCGGTCATCCTCGAAAACATCCCCCAGGTACGAGACATCGAGACCACCCGCAAGCTCCTGGCCGCCATGGGTGTCGAAGTCGAGCTCGGCTACGGCCGCGCCCAGCACCGCACCACCCTCTGCTGCCGGAATCTGGCGGCGCCCGAGGCCTCCTACGAACTGGTCAAGACCATGCGGGCATCCACTCTTGTGTTAGGCCCGCTGGTGGCGCGATGCGGACGCGCCCGCGTCTCTCTGCCGGGCGGTTGCGCCATCGGGGCCCGACCGATCGATCTGCACATTCGCGGACTCGAGCGCCTGGGCGCCAAGATCACCCAGGACCACGGCTACGTGGAGG
>PKYX01000499.1 GCA_003132825.1 Acidobacteriaceae bacterium | reverse complement strand
TGGAAGTTGCCGTTGGTCAGATCGATGGCCGAGCCGACGATCTCGCCACGCGAATTGATGTATTCAAGGTCGAGCCGGAAGGAACGACCTTACTCAGGTCGGTCATCCCGCCATCGTGCCAGAGGACCGCACGCAGGTGCCCGCTCGCATCTATCGAGACGCCGACCACATCGCCCATGTCGTTGATGCCGAGTCCCACGCTAGCGACGTCGCCGGAAAGCGTGTGGAGGTCACGCATCTTGCCGTTTTCCCAGAGGAACGCCAAAAGCTTTGGAAAAAAGAACCCTTGTCAGACATGGGAGCTCGGCAAGCGTGTAATTGACTATTGTAGCTCTATTAGCTAATATAGCTAATGGAGGTCGATCGAATGCTCGCTAACGATGAGGGCCGCATACTGCTGGTAGAGCATGACCAGGCAACTCTCCATGCCCATGTTTCCCAACTCTCGCAAGCAGGTTTCACGGTCACCGAAGTCCCTGAAGCAAGCAAGGCTCTGCTTCATCTCAAGAAAGGTCAATTCGACGTTTTAATTAGTGACGTTCAATTGGCTGACGCAAATAACCTGGATTTTCTTCGTCGCGTGCGTCAGTTGTCTCCCCATCTCCAGTTCGTTTTGATGCTTGAGACCGCGGACAATGGGTTTGCGGTGGAGGCAGCGGAGTTGGGTGGTCTCCAGTCCCTGATCAAGCCCATCAAGCCCGAGATCCTGAAAAAGGCTGCCACTCTTGCCGTACGCCTAAATCGCAAGCGGGTGAATCCCGCGGCAGTTGGGTTCCCCTCGGTTCACCGTGGCGGATCGGCGTCGTTTACCGCGACAGAGGCGAAGAATAAATTCGGACGATTATTGGAAAAAGCCATTTTAGGCGATGTGGTTGTGATCACCCGGCACGATGTACAAAAGGCAGTCTTGATCTCGATAGAGGAGTTCGATGCTTTGTCGAACGCTCCAGAAGCGAGAATCAATACGCTGAGCGGAGAGTTCGATGCGCTCCTCGCGCGTATGCAGCAGCCTGCCGCCCGTCGCGGAATGCAAGCTGGCTTCCGGGCCTCTCCCGAACAATTAGGAAGAGCCGCTGTGAAAGCCGCTCAGAAGCGTGGCTAGCTCATGCGATGTTCCGCAAATCTATGTGCTGGGCGGTACAAACGGTGCGGGCAAGAGCAGTGTTGCCGGTGCGGCATTCCTGGAACGAGGAGGAGAGTTTTTCAACCCCGACGAAGCCACACGACGCATTTTGTCGGCCAACCCCGGATTCTCGCTTACTGAGGCAAATAGCGCGGCATGGAACGAAGGCAAACGACTCTTGGAACGTGCCATCGAGGAGAAACTCAACTTTGCCTTCGAAACGACTCTCGGCGGCAAAACCATTACAGCTGTCCTGGAAAAGGCACTGTCTCAAGGGATTGAAGTGCGCATTTGGTTCGTAGGACTTGAGGGGGAAGACTTACACATTCGGCGCGTGCTATCCAGAGTGGAGTACGGCGGACACGACATTCCCGAACAAAAAATCCGGCAACGTTACACAGCGAGTCGGCTCAACCTCATCCATCTGCTTCCCCAGCTGACGGGACTTCTGCTTTATGACAACAGTACGGAGGCGGACCCAAAGACCGGACTCGCGCCCACACCGCTATCCATCCTTCACATAGATCGCGATAAGATCTTGACAGGCTGTGACGCCATCCTGGTACCCGAATGGGCAAAGCCTATTCAATGTCCGCCCGCAAGGGGCAAAACATGCGCGACCAGTTCCCTGAGAAACTGATCCGAGTTCATAAACACTGCAAAGTGGCCTCCAGAAATCGGCGCAAATTCTTTTCGCGGTGCCTGAATCGCTTCGAGATATTTCCGGGCAAGCTCCGTCGGTGTGGTGAAATCTTCCGTTCCCTCGAAGAAAAACATCGGAATTGCAAATTTGAGTCCGAGCTCCTTCATCGTTTCGGACCGCGTTTGGGGGACGAGGCGTTCTCCGCTCAAAATCTGGCCATCGATAGAATCGTTCAGATCTCGAACGGAATAACCGGGAGCGACCAAAGCAAGTCCAAGGGTTCCGTAGAGGAATCGATCCGCGCCTTCGAAACGGTTCGCCCATTTGCGCTGTACGCCGTAGCCCTCACCGTTCGCGTAGGGCGGCGGCCCAATGCGCTTCAGCTCATCGAGGGCCTGTTGGTTGCCTGCAGCCCGAGCCTTCTTCAATAAGGCTTCATAAGCCGCTGTGTAATTCTGGGTTTCGTCGGCGACCTGCCCGGTACCAACGTAGGCGAAGAAAAGGTCAGGTCTTTCTCGAATCATGCGGAGGCCAAGGAGCGTGCCAAACGAATGAGCGACCAGGATTACTTTGCGCTTTCCCAAATGTTTACACAGGTATTCCGTTAATTCGATTCCATCCTGCGTCATGCGATCCAGCGTCATCGTAGGAGCAACCGAAGGGCCTGATTTATTGAGCGTTCTCCCTGCGCCACGCTGGTCCCACTGCACCACCGTAAAATACGCCTCCCATGGAGCAAACATTGCGAACGACCAGGGATTCGTCACGTCGCCCGGCCCTCCATGAAGAAACAAGAGGACAGGGTTGCTACGGTCTTCACCGCGAATCGTAACCCACTGCTCGATGCCTCCGATGGAAACGTGGCTGGCCTCGTCAACACCCTTTGCGGGGTCAATCGCATACTGCCTCGCGTTGCGCTCCCTCAAGAACGAAAGTGTCTGGTCGAACTTTCGATAGGCTGCATCGTTGTAATCGGCCGCCGTCGTGCTCCCTCGTGCCGCGGATTGTTGCGGCTCTGGATTCTGTGCTGGTGCTGCGACTGACAGGAAGGCAAAGAGGACGACATAAGCTCCGCAACAAGACAACATGTGAACTCTCATAGCGGAAGGATACGGATCACGCACGTCGCCGGTTCCCGTGACTTTGGGCAAGGTTTGATTGCCGTGAGTCTCCTACTGCCGTTCGCCTGGGGAAAAGTGGAAAACATTCCGCTCCAATCCCAACGCCATTCCGGCCACATCCAAAAACTGTTCGCCTTCAGACCGGAATGCTGTTCGGATTCATAACGAATGCTGTTCGGCTTCAAACCGGAATCGCGTTCGCCTTCGACCGGATTCCCCATACTTCAACTAAATCGTTGCTGTGAGTTGATACCTCGCGGCGCGCCGCGCCTCTTGCCGGTCCAAAAAAGGAACTTGACATCGAGCGAACAAAAGGCGAATATGGTTGCTTATGGGCAAAGCCCTAGCGATCCGCGAACTGGCACAGGACCTGTGTGACTTTCGGGCACCTAGACTATTTCGGAGAAGTCCCCCTGGTGCGTTGCAGCGCCCGAGTTTGTGCATGCATTATTGCAACAAACAACATGGGATTGCTCTGTGACCGAGCGCGTGGGATCTGGCAACGGGGACAGGCAGCTCCCGGTTTGTGCAACCTAGTTGCACGAGGGCCGCTCACCGCCGAGGAAATGGATAACGCTGTCCCACGTCAAGAACGCTTCCTGCGATGGTGATGAGTGCCTGTCCGCTCAAGAAGCGTCACCGCATAGATCACAAATCGAAGCTACGCTTCGTAAAGTTCTGCAAAGATTCTCCCATTGGCGGTGAAGGAAAGGTCTGCACCGGAGTTCAACGAGTTCCTCCTGAACCTGGTCGATGAACTTGACCTGACCCAAGAAGTTACGTTTCGGAGTTCTGGTGAAGTGCCCCGTTTAAAGCACCAATCTGAGTGCGAGTTTCCGGCGCCAGAAATTCCGGATGACTGTCACCCTAACCTTGCACATTAGAACCTTTGAGCCCGACCTGATGCTTTTCCTTGTGGCAAGGAACATCTCCGTTGGTAGCGGTACAAAGGGCCTCGATGAGGCGGCCATTTAGCGCCCTCTGGTAAAACGAGACATTATCGATCACGCCGTCGAAATATGCGTATCCGCCACCCTCGGCGCTCGATCCGATGCGCTTCAGTGGCGGCTATCAGACGGTCAAGCGTTTCGTTCGCAAGCTTCACGGAAACCAGCAGCCGCGGCAGCGAGCGGTGATTTTCACCGCGCCCGGAGAAGAGGCCCAAGTCGACTACGGTAGCGGCCCCATGGTCCGTGACTCGAAGACGGGCAAGTATCGGCGCACCCGATTGTTCGTGATGACGCTCGGGTACAGCCGCAAGGCAGTACGTTTGTTGACCTTCCGCTCCAGTTCACGCATCTGGGCCGAGCTGCACGAGAAAGCATTTCGTCGACTCGGCGGCAGTACCCGCATCGTGGTGCTCGATAATCTGAAGGAAGGTGTACTTGTCCCCGACATCTACGATCCCATTCTGAATCCCCTCTACCGCGACGTGCTGACGCACTATGGCTGTGTCGCTCTACCGTGCCGGATCCAAGATCCAGATCGAAAAGGAAAAGTTGAGCGCGGCGTCGGACACGCCAAGAACACACCGCTCAAGGGAAAACGCTTCGAGAGCCTGGAAGAAGCGCAAGCCTATCTGGACCGTTGGGAAACCAGCTGCGCCGATACCCGCATCCACGGCACCACCAAACGGCAAGTCGCCACCATGTTTGCTGAAGAGAAACCTTTCTTGCTCCCACTGCCCCTGGAACCGTTTCGCTACTACCAGCACGGCCAACGGGTCGTGCATCTCGACGGTTGTGTCGAAGTCGAGGCCGCCTATTACGGCCTGCCCCCGGGCTGGATCGGACGCTTGGTCCGAGTGCAGTGGGACGAACTCTACGTTCGCGTCCTCGATCCCAACAACGGTCTGCTGCTGCGGGAACATGTGCGCCAGAAACGCGGCTGGTATCGCATTAAAGAAGAGGACCACCCGAAACACAGACCGCTGCGTGTCTCTCAGTTACTGTGGCGCGCCGGCCGCGCCGGCACTCACATCGGCACACTCTGCAACCTTATTTATAACCAACTCGGCGAACCGGGTGTTCGCCGCGTCTTCGGCGTCCTCGCGCTGGCCAAGAAGTTCGGCTTGGCTGCAGTCGAGGAGGCTTGCGCGGTCGCCCTCGAAATGGGTGTGCATGAGCTCCGCTTCGTTCGTCGCTATCTCGAACGTGGTCCCCAACTGACCTTACGGCAAGTCGATCCCCTCATTCGCGAGCTGGTGCAATATCGCGATCTCATCAACCTCAGAACCCAGGAGCCAAAAGAATGAATCTCATCGAGTTGAATCGCGCTTTACGGCAACTACGGCTGGGCGGTATCGCCGCCGTACTCGAAACTCGTCTCCACCAGGCGCAAGTTGAAGCCATGCCACCCATCGACTTCCTCTCCTGCCTGGTCGCGGACGAACTCACTCGTCGCGGCGATCGCTTGCTGGAGCGCAGGACCAAGCAGGCTGAGTTTCGCGACCCTCAGAGAGCCCTCGACAACTTCGACTTCAACTTCAACAAGAAGATGAATCGCAGTCTGGTCTTCGACCTGGCCACCGGCGCCTTCATTGCTCGCCATGAAGATGCTTTGTTCTTAGGCCCGCCCGGCACCGGGAAAAGTCATCTGGCTCAAGCCATCGGCCAGGCCGCCATTCAACAGGGCTATCGTGTGCTCTATCGCGAAACCCACAAGCTGCTCGATGATCTGGCCGAAGCCACCATCGATGGAACTCGCAAGGAGCACATGGAACTGTTGTCTTCGGTTCCGCTCCTCATCATTGATGACCTAGGCATGCGTAAGCTGCCCGTCACTGCCGCCGAGGAACTGTTGGAGATCGTAATGCGACGCTATGAGCGCACCAGCACTCTGCTCACTTCAAATCGACCCGTGGAAGACTGGGGCAAGTTACTGGGAGATAGCGCCGCCGTCACCGCCATGCTCGATCGCCTTCTCCATCACGGTCATGTACTCAAATGTGGTCCTCGGAGTTGGCGTACGAAAATAGACTTGCCGCCACAGGAGGCGGCAGGATAAAACAACTGAGTCCCCGGCCTCTTCCCGTT
>PKYX01000043.1 GCA_003132825.1 Acidobacteriaceae bacterium | reverse complement strand
CCGGTGTCGCCCATCTGCCAGAAATTGTCCTTCAGCCCCATTTCAAAGATGCGATCCTTCGGCACGCCCTGCCCAACCCATAGGTCATATGCTTCGGTATCGCGCTCGATGCCCGCTTCGCCTTTGAAAATGGTCACGTACAGCTTGCTCTTATCGATTCCGAACCACTCCTTCGAGGTAATCAATTCCCAGGCGTAGGCGACGGCGTCTTTCTTGAAGTAATCGCCAAATGAAAAATTCCCCAGCATCTCGAAAAACGTGTGATGCCGGTTGGTGAACCCCACATTTTCCAGATCGTTGTGCTTGCCGCCGGCGCGCACGCATTTCTGCGAAGTGGTAGCGCGGGGGTAGTCGCGCTTCTCCAGTCCCAGAAAAACGTCTTTGAACTGATTCATGCCTGCGTTCGTGAACAGCAGCGTGGGATCATTCGCTGGCACCAGCGACGAGGAATGCACCTCCTTGTGCCCCTTCTGCACAAAGAAGTCAAGAAACTTGCGGCGGATTTCAGACCCAGTCAGCATGTTAGTCACGATGACAGCCAATTCTAAATGAAAATCGCAGGCGACACGGAGGACGCGGAGAGAACGGGGAACGAAACCACTAGCTTCGAGGAAAAAGGCCGCGCAGAACTCCAGCGCGGCCCTTCATTGCACAAAATCTTGCATTCGTTACTGCGGCTTGATCGCGTCGCCGGTTTTCAACCCGCTAGAAGATCCCATCTTCCGGGCGCTGCTCGCGCCCGACAGCGGAACTTTCGACGGAAATGCGGGAGGCTACGTGCAAGCCCCTCCCAACCAAAACGGGCGATACAACAACTGGGTGACCCGTCTCGATTACGTACCGAACGTAAGGGATAGCTTCACCCTGCGGTTTTCCCTGATGCACGAGGTGAATCGGGTGACCGGAGCTGGGGGCGCGCCTCGCTATACCTCTACCACCAATCCGGCGCAAGATTACACCGCGACCGGTGCCTGGACCCACTCGTTCGGGTCGAGTGTGGTCAGTACGGTTCGGGTACAAGTGGTCCCCAACGACAGGTCGGATGCGTCTGCGCCCTATCCGAATCGCGCCGAGATCGACCTGGGAAGCCTGGGCACGGTCGGAACCCAGTTTGCCTACCCTTATCTGGGGCGGGAGAATCGGTTTCAGTTTGACGGAAACCTTTCCTGGATCCGGGGTGCCCACCATTTTAAGTTCGGAGCGTCGTATCGACCTGTCGACTATAACGTGTACGAGCAGGTGTGGTTCGGAGGCCAGTACAACTTTGCCGATGGAGCGATTCCGATCATCAACCTGTTTGCCTCCGACCCCGCGGTCGAAGNNACAACACCGCCTTGGGATATCCTGCGGCCGGTCCATCGTCAACCAATCTGAGTGCGGCGGAGTCGTACGTGGCGGGCGTCCCGATCACCTTGCTGCAAGCCAACGGCAATGGGCGATGGCAGGGCTGGGATCATTATTTCGGGCTCTACGCCGAGGACTCGTGGAAGGTGTCGCGCAGGCTTACCGCCAATTACGGCCTGCGGGTGGACTATGACAACGAGCCCGCTCCGGTTCCGCACAGCCTTTACGCCTCGCCTCGAATCGGACTGGCTTTCGATCCTCGGGGCGACGGCAAGACGGTCATTCGGGCCGGGGCTGGAATCTTCGTCGCCCCGGTGATTTTCCTCGTCCCCTTCTATCTCAATGATCTCGGTCCGAATGGGAACCACATCAACTTGGCGCTCGAAACCATCACCGGTCAGCCGAATCAACTCCTGACTGCGACCGCGATCGAGCAGGGCGCGGCCACAGCCGCCAATCCCAATCCCGAGCTGAGCGCCGCGCAACTCGCCGCGGCCGGCATCACCATTCAAGCGCCCGGACCGAATGCGGTCAACGGCGTCTTCTACACCATTGCGCCAAATTTCAAGCCGCAATACTCGATGCAATCGAGCCTGAGCATCGCCCGCCAGATCGGCCCCAATCTCGCGGCCGAGATCGGGTACAACATGTATCGCAGCACGCACATCGAGCAGAGTCTGGAAGCCAATTACCTGGTCGATCCCGCACTCCCGGTCGATCCTTTTGTGGGGCCATTCTACGAACCGAAACCGGGCGTGACCGCCGGCGAGCCGAATGCGGCCATCTTGCAGAACAACCAATATTCCTCGACTGGCAGTTCGATCTATCACGGTTTGACGGCTTCGGTGACCAAACGATACGACCGCGGATTGCAATTTCAGATCCACTACACCTTCAGTCGCGCCATCGACGACACGAGCGATTACAGCTCTCTCAGCACGCCGTTCCGGCCCGGTTTTCTCAATCAGGATCGCGCCGTGTCGGACTTCAACATCACCCACAACTTCGTGGCGAATGCGGTGTATACCACTCCGTTCCATCCCGGCCAGGGAGGGTTTTGGCCCAGGCTGCTGGCCGATGTCTCGATTTCTCCCATCGTGTACGCGCGCAGTGGCGTTCCCTTCACCTTGCTCGTCCCGGGTCTTTCGAATGGCGCCGGAAGTCATAGCAGCGAAGCGCGGCCTTTCCATGAAGGGCGCAACACCGGCATCGGGCCGGCCTTCTACAGCTGGGACATGCGGTTATCGAAAGTGGTCTATCTGCGCCCGGACTCGGGGCTGAAGCTTGAGGTCATTGCGCAAGCCACCGACCTGCTGAATCACACCAATTTCAGTGCAGTCAACAACATCTTCCCCAACACCGCGGTGGTCGATCCGGCAACCGGCCTGACGCAGTCTGCAGTTGTGCCCACTCCGGAAGGCACGGTCGATTTACTGAATGGTCCGTACCGCTACCAGGGTTTCGTGCCTACTTCCGCGTCCGAACTCAGCACTCCCTTGGCATTCTCGTCGGCCAACCCGCCGCGCCAGGTGAGTTTGGCTCTGCAACTGGCATTCTGAAGCGGTCAAGGTGCGGGTTTGAGTCTCATGGGTAGGCACGATCATGGCTCGACTCTCTAGGGATCATCCTGGGCATACCCCACATCGTAGTCATCCTGATTNNCTCGACTCTGAAGGGGTCATCCTGGCATACCCCAGGTTTGAAGTCATCCTGATTTTGGTTGAACGAGCCGAGTGACGATCCGGAGATGCGAGTAGCGCAAGCACCGACATGATTTCTCATCGGCTATTTTCCGTGGTCTGCCTGGCATGGTTCTTCGGTTGGGGATTCCTGGGGTTTAAGTATCCAGTCCAGTCATACCGAATTCCAAGTTGGGGACGCACCCCCACGCTGAAGCAATGGAAGGTTGTCAGATTCGTTGGCTACATGGCCGTGGGCTTCGGCTCCCTCGCTTCTGCTCGAAATCGCCTTGGAAACGATTCTCCAGTCAAAATAGCGCCCCGAGATGCCGGTCTGCTTGA
>PKYX01000182.1 GCA_003132825.1 Acidobacteriaceae bacterium | reverse complement strand
CGAGGGAGGTCGGCGGACGTTAATCTTTAATTAGTCATCCAAGCGGCCTCGACTGCGATCGGGGCATCGACCAATATGTCAGGAGCAGCCATGAAACGGCACAAGTATCGCCAAGAAACCGAAGCCGTGCGCGGGGGAGCGGACCTCAGCAAGAAAAATGGGCCTTTGTCGACGCCCATCTATCAAACCTCGACGTTTGAAGTTACCGATAGCGAACAGCAAGTCCGCGCGGCCAGCACCGATCAGTTCTACACCCGCTACGGGAATCCGACCAACAGCGTGGTGGAAGCGGCCATTGCCGAATTGGAAGGGACGGAAAGGGCGCTGCTGTTTGATTCCGGGATGTCGGCCATCACNNTTGGTGAAGGCCGGGGACCATATCGTGGCGCAGCGGGACATCTACGGCGGGGCGACGAAATTTTTCACCCAGTGGCTGCCTAAGCTAGGAGTTGACACCACCCTGGTGGACACAACCGATTACGAGCAACATGAGCGGGCGATTCGGCCGAACACCAGGCTGCTNNAACACGAAGCTGCTCTATCTGGAGTCGCCGACCAATCCGACGGTGCGCATCGTGGATTTGAAAAAGGCCGCGTCTCTGGCAAAACAACATGGCATCACCACAATGATCGACAGCACGTTTGCCACCCCGATCAATCAGCGGCCGGCTGAATTTGGGATTGATTTGGTGATGCATTCCGGGACCAAGTACTTTGGCGGGCATTCCGATTTGATTTCCGGCATTGTGGCGGGACGCGGCGACCTGATCCAGCAGATTCACGCGACTCGGACTACCCTCGGCGGGAACATGGATCCGCACGCGGCCTGGCTTCTGCTGCGCGGCATCAAGACGCTGGCGGTGCGGGTGCAGCGGCAGAATGAGAATGCGCTGCGCGTGGCGCAGTTTCTGGCGCGGCACCGGGCGGTGCGGCGGGTGAACTATCCGTTTCTTGAGGGGCACCCGCAGCGCGCGCTGGCGATCGAGCAGATGAGCGGCGGGGGCGGCATAGTCAGTTTTGAGGTGGACGGCAGCGGCGAAGATGCCTGCCACGTCTCGGAGTCATTGAATCTGTTTACTCTGGCCCCGAGCTTGGGCGGGGTGGATTCGCTGGTGAGTATTCCGGTGCTGACGTCGCATGCGATGATCACGCTCGAAGAGCGGAAGAAAATGGGGGTCACCGAGCAGTTGGTGCGCCTGTCGGTCGGGATTGAGAGTGCGGATGATTTGATTGCCGACCTCGAGCAGGCCCTTCGGGTGGTGAAACCGGCGCCGCAACATGCCGAAGTGGGGTGAAAGGCGCCGGCCTTTTTGCGGGCCGGAGCGCCCGGCGCCGCACCTCGGGTCGAAATCAGCGTTCCCGCGACTGGGCTCGCCGCTCTCACTTGGCCGGGGGCGTTGTCGTCTCTTTCAGGTACGCGGGGCTGAGAGTGCCCTTTGCCTGGGCGATCGGCAGCAGGGTCGGGTAGAACTGGACGAAGGTGGTGTCCACGGCGGCGTGCTCGGCGTGACAGGAGTAGCAGGCAGCGCCCGCGGGCACGAGATTGCCGCTGACCGTGTTTTCAAAGTCGAAAAAGGCCCACTTGCCGGGGAACCTCGCTTCGTCCTTCACGTGAACTTCCATTCCCATAACCTCTGAGTCCTGGTAGTGGCCGCTGTGATTGATGGAGCCTTTGGTTTGCGCGCCGCGGGTCTCGAGCACCAGCATGGTCTTGTCGGGCCAAGTACCGGTTTCGACGAATGCCTTGTAAGCCTCGGGATTGACGAAGACATTGTCGAACATGGAGTGGTCCGCCATCCCGCTCATGGGGCTGTAGCTCATGTCGATGCCGGAGGTCAGGAAAATCCACTCGCGGAATTTTCCCGGGAACTTAAGGCGGGAGTCGGCGGTGTATTGCGGACCCGACTTTGGCGTTGCGGTGTCCTGGCCGAAACCGAACGGGACAAGAAAAGTGGCGAGAGCAAGCAGTGTGTTTCTGGCAACCGTCAGCATCTCGATAGTATCTCCTGAATTCTTCGCTACCGCTTAATAAGGTGGTCTTCGAGAGTTTTCTGCATGCTTGGGCAATGATGCTCGGGAATCGACTCCTGGGCAATGAGATGCGGCGGGCACGGCGCATCACCGTCGGCGGAACCCTTGCTCAAGCGCTAACCGGAATCTGTTTCCCCTTACCCACCACGAGCGATCGCCCCTTGCATGGAGCTCGGAAGTGGGAGCGATCTCGAGCCAGGAGGCGCCATCGTATTCGCCGCTGAGTGGGCGGTTGGCGGCGCCGCAAGTTAACCCAGGTATAGGCGTCGTGTCCGGCAACGAACCGGAGGCTGTCTCAGGTTCCGGCTGGTCCTCACCCGGGCCGTCAGCCGAAGGTTTGCATGTACAATCCCGGAGGAACAGTGCGAAGCCTCCTCAGGACAGGATCTATTGTGGCGGCAATGCCTTCATTTGCATCGGCCTTTGTAACGGCGACCGTCATTTTGCAGATGGGCATCGCCGGATACGTGTTTCTGCTGGGACGGACGGAGCCGATTCAGGACCCGGAGTAGAACAACCTGGCGGCAATTAATTTTCAGGGGGAATCCATGCTGGGGGAAATCATCGAACCACGCTTTGGTGGGATTTGGAAGGCGACTCGACGGAGTTTCTTCGTTTTCCTTGCCATGGCGCTCGGCTGCGGCACCTCGACTGTCGAGGCGCGCGCCCAGGGAAAAGATCTGGTTTACGTCGGCACCTACACCGGCCACGGGAGCCAGGGGATCTACGGTTATGGTTTCGATCGAGCCACCGGGCAACTGAGCTCGCTCGGACTGGTGGCGGAAAGCCAGAGCCCAGCGTTTTTGGCCATTGATCCCAGCCGCCGCTTCCTCTATGCCAGCAATGAAATCAATCAGTATGAGGGCCAGGCGAGCGGAGCGGTCAGCGCCTTTGCCATCGATCGGGCTTCCGGGAAATTGTCGTTTCTCAACGAAGTCTCCGCGCACGACCCGGGGCCGGCTCACGTAGTGGTGGACTTCACGGGGAAAGATGTTCTGATCTCGAACTATCCCCTGGGCAGCGTGGCGGTGTTTCCGGTGCTCGATGGCGGGAGGCTGGGGGAAGCTTCGGACTTTGTGCGGCACAAGGGCTCGAGCGTGAATCCCGAACGGCAGCAAGGTCCGCACGCACACTCGATTACGCTGTCCCCCGACGACCGCTTTGCCATCGCGGCGGACCTGGGGCTCGATCAGCTGGTTGTCTATCCGCTGGACCCGGCGAAAGGAAAGTTGGGAACCCCGCACGTCGTGAAAATCCACCCGGGATCGGGGCCGCGGCACATGAGTTTCGACCCGGGCGGGAAATTCCTCTATCTGCTGAGTGAGATGGCGTCGACGGTTACGGTTTTTTCTTACCAAGCGGCTGAAGGAGGCCTGACCGAACTGCAGACGATTTCCACGCTGCCCAAGGAATTTTCAGGTGAGAGTACCGCAGCCGAAATACAGATTCACCCTTCGGGGAAATTTGTTTACGCTTCGAATCGCGGGGATGACAGCATTGCGGTGTTCGCGGTGGATCAAGCCCAGGGCAGGCTGACGTTCGTCGAACGGGTTGCGACCGCGGGCAAGACGCCGCGCAATTTTGCCCTTGATCCGTCCGGGGCATGGCTGCTGGCGGCGAATCAGAATTCCGATGACATCGT
>PKYX01000186.1 GCA_003132825.1 Acidobacteriaceae bacterium | reverse complement strand
CATTGAGAGATTTCTGGCGAAGAATGGGAAGGGGAAGCCGGTAGTGTAACCCCCCCTGGACCAACCCGGGCCTCTGCGATCCGAACCCCGGGGGGGGTACCGAGGAGACCCTCCACCTTATCGAGGGGGGACGCGTCTTCCTTATATTATTATTCTGAATATTATTATTCTGACTCAGGTCGCGAGGACTCTCCGGATCCCCCGGTTTTTGAAGCCGCCCTGCGGAGCGCTTGGGCTCAGGTAAGCCCCTGGGGTCGAGTGGTCCGCCTACCCAGGATGGACGTTCTCACCAGCTTGAAACTCCGGGCTCGGTAGTGGGCGGTTTTGAAATCAAACCGAGGCTGCATGAGTGAAAAGATGCCAGAGCGAACCAAGGCCCTGCTGATCAATGCATGCATCGTAGCAGTCTTAGTGTGGTGCTACTTCAAGGGTTACTCTTTAACCGTCGTCCTCATTGCGGCCTTGCTACTGCTCGGAGTCGCCAACCTCGCCATGTACCTCAAGCGAAGATAAATTCAAAACAGCCCATTACCCCGGGCTCATAAATCTTGCCCCCGCCTCCCCCCTGGGCTAAACTCACTGCGTCGAATCCGACCGGTAGTCGCTTCCAGATCGCCCGTCAGGAGTGGTTTATGGTCAGTCGGGCAGGGCAACTGGCATTTCTCCTTCTGCTTCTCTCCGGGGGCGCGCTGGGTCAGGCCCTGATCACCCCGCCGTCCCGTTATGAAGCAATTGCCGGATCGCTCGCGGCGACCGGACTGACCTCGCCCGGTCAGGCGACCTTTGATCTGTGGACCATCGGAAATGCTCCGAAGAGCCGCAGCCCGCTGCAGAGCCCCAGCGGTTCGGTCTCGAAGCTTGACCTCAAGGCCCCCGAAAAGGCGCGGAAGGAGTACGCCAAGGGGTATGAACTGCTGATGCGCAAGGATTTAAGAGGCGCGGTCGAGCACCTGACGTCTGCCATTTCGACCTATCCGCAGTTCGTGGGTGCGCATAACGCGCTGGGCTCCGCCTATTTGCAACTGGGGCAGAACGATCTGGCACGCGATCAGTTTGCCCGGGCCATTTTGCTCGATGACCACTTGCCCCTTTCCTATCTGAATCTGGGCAGCGCCCAGCTGGCCCTCAAGGACTATCGCTCGGCGGAAGACTCGGTGGGGAAAGCGTCTTTGATCGCGCCCCTCGACCTTCAACTGGCGACCGTACTCACCTACACGCAGTTGATGAACCAGGATTATGGCGCGGTGCTCGCCACCGCCCATCAGGTGCATAGCCGAAAGCACGAGGGCGCTGCGATGGTTCACTACTTCGCCGCCGCGGCCTGGCAGGATCAGAACAATCTGCAGGGAACCCGGGACGAGTTGGAGACATTCCTGCGCGAGGATCCGAAATCACCAGGGGCGGAGCAGGCTCGGCTCGTCCTTCGTCAGCTCAAAGCCAATCCCGTCCCAACCGCTGCCCTGGGGGGAGAGGCCAAGAAAAAAACTGCAGCGCCGCCCGGGGCAAGCTCTTCTGTAGTCCACTCGGTTCGGGTGGGCCCTACGCTCGAACAACAAGAGGCGGAGCGGCTCCAACTCGCCGCACAAGAGGCCAGGGAGCAGAGCCAGATTGTTGACGCGGAGCGGGAACCGGAGGAATCGATGTGCGCCGCCTGTAGCGCGCCTGGGCTAGGCGGTTCCGCCGAGGCGGGCGAGCGCAGTCCCCATCCGAGCGCCGGAAGCGCTGCCGGCGCAACCTCCACTCCTTTTGCATTGCGCAGTGTGGTGGACGAAGTCGCGGTGTTTTTCGCGGCCACCGATCATGGAAAATCGGTGACCGACCTCACCCGCGAAGAGATCGGAATCCTTGACAATCAGAAGCCTCCAGCGAGCATCACGGGATTCCGCAACCAGGCTGAGCTGCCCTTGCGCCTGGGAATCGTCATCGACACCAGCGAATCGGTGACCGGTCGATTCTCCTTCGAGCAACGCGCGGCCAGTCATTTCTTGCAAAAGGTGCTTGGCGGCACTGAGGACTTGGCGTTCGTGGTGGGCGTCGCCAACTCGGTGCTGCTGGTGCAGGACTTTACCAGCGACCAGCAGAAAATGTCGCATGCCATTGACCAACTTGCCCCGGCTGGAGGCACCGCTCTGTGGGATGCGGTTTCCTTCGCCGCTCACAAGCTCGCCAGTCGGCCGGAAACCCAGCCCGTGGCCCGGGTGCTGGTGGTCATCAGCGACGGAAACGACAACTCGAGCAGCGCGACGCTCGAAGAGGCGATCGAGAGCGCGGGGCACGGCGAGGTCTTCGTGTACACGGTGAGCACTCCGAGCGTTGGCAACGGAGCGGAGCAGACTTCGGGTGGGGACCCTGCCCTGGTTGGTGCCCATGCCATGAAGGTGTTGGCCGATCGCACCGGAGGGGCTGCCTTCGTACCGAACTCACTGCGAGGCCTGGACCATGGTCTCGATGAAGTTCAGCAAGTCCTGCGCAGCCGCTATCTCATTTCCTACCGACCGGCCCTGGTCAAAGACAATGGCCAATATCGAGCCATCGACATCTCGGCACGAAAGTCGGGCCACAAACTGCGGGTGTACGCCCGCAGAGGCTACTACGCCCGGGTCAACTCGACCGGCGACCAAGCCTTCTAGGTTCGAGACCTCGGCGCCACGGCTTTGAAACTCCTCCGCGATCGTGCGCGGCAAATTTCTGGCAGAGAACATTGACGGTATGATCGAGATCGAACTCCCTCGCCTTCCATGATCGCTCTCCCCCGACTGTACGCGATTCTAGATGTTGCCGGCTTCCCCGATCCCGACGGGCTCGTGGCGGCGGCCGAGGAACTGGCTGCGGGCGGGGTTCGTCTTCTGCAATACCGCAACAAATCAGGCCATTCCGGGCAGATGCTCGAGCAAGCCCGCGCACTGAAGAGCCGGCTCGGAGACTCGGTCCTGCTCATCATGAATGACCGCGCGGATTTGTGCCTGGCGGCCGGCTTCGGCGGGGTCCATCTAGGACAGGACGACTTGTCGCCGGAAGGCGCACGTCGGGTGATTGGTCCGAATCTCAGGTTGGGAGTTTCAACCCACAATCCGGAACAGGTCAGCCAGGCGGACCGCAGCTCGGCGGATTACGTGGCCATCGGGCCGGTGTTTCCGACGGTGAGCAAAGCCCATCCCGACCCGGTGATTGGGATCGAAGGAGTGCGTCAGGCCCGGGCCCGTACGCCGAAGCCGTTAGTGGCGATTGGCGGGATTACACGGGAGAATTGCCGTTCGGTAGTCGACGCCGGGGCGGACGCGGTGGCGGTGATATCCGACTTGTTATGGGATCCCCGCAAATCAGCTGAGGCATTTTGTCGAATCTTGAGGTAAAGTCGGGCTTTCCCNNGGAGGCTCGTGGGCAACGAGAGCAACCAACCGGGGACGGACGCGGCCAGCGACTGGGATGTCCACAGCCATCAAGACAAAGAGTTGGTCAAGGCGCTCGGACCGACTAGCGCCACCATGCTGGTGATGGGCTCGATGATCGGCTCGGGCATCTTTCTGGTTTCGGCGGAAATTGCGCGCGAAGTGAGTTCGCCGGCCCTATTGATCGGGGCATGGCTGGTCACCGGCTTCATGACGATTGTGGCGGCCCTCAGTTATGGCGAGCTGGCGGCGATGATGCCGCGGGCGGGCGGCCAATACGTCTATCTACGCGAGGCGCTCGGGCCGCTGTGGGGATTCCTCTACGGCTGGACGCTGTTTCTGGTGATCCAGACGGGGACGATTGCGGCCGTCGGCGTGGCTTTCGGTAAGTTTCTGGGTGTGTTCTTCCCTTCGATTTCTTCCACGCACTGGATTCTGCACTTTTGGAAAGTGCCGCCGCTGCATCTCGGTCCCATGGTTCTCGGGAACATGGATGTTGGGCTGAGCACGCAGAACCTGATATCCATTCTGCTGGTCATCGTGCTCTCGGTCATCAACATTTTTGGGCTGAAGACGGGGGCGCTGATCCAAAACGTTTTCACCTTTGCCAAAGTCGCCGCCCTGTTGGGCCTGGTGGGTCTCGGTTTGTTCGTAGGACGGAACGCGCAGGCGCTGGCGGCGAATTTTGAGGGCAACTTCTGGCACAACGCGGGACTGGGCACGCAGCACGCGGTGCAGGTGGGGGTGGGCGGCCCGATGGTTTGGGTGGGCACGCTGACCATTCTGGCGGTGGCGCAGGTGGGCTCGCTGTTTTCCGCGGACGCCTGGAACAACGTCACCTTTACCGCCGGGGAAGTGAAACAACCCAGCCGCAACCTGCCGCTGTCGCTGGTGCTCGGAACGGGCGCGGTGATTGCGCTCTATGTCGCCTGCAATCTCATTTACCTCAACGTGCTGCCGCTCGCCGGCAGCCCGCACGGGGCCACGATCCTCGATCGCGGCATCCAATACGCGACCGAGGATCGCGTGGCCACCGCCGTTCTGACCCAGATGTTTGGAGCCATCGGCGGAAGCTTGATGGCGATCGCGATCATGCTTTCCAGTTTTGGCTGCAATAACGGGCTGATCCTGGCCGGCGCGCGGGTTTATTACGCCATGGCGAAGGATGGATTGTTCTTCCGCAGCGTAGCCCGCCTGCACCCCACCTACAAGACGCCGGCGGTTTCGCTGATGCTGCAGATGATTTGGACTTGCATGCTGTGCGTTTCCGGGAGCTACGGCCAACTGCTCGACTACATCACCTTTGCCGTGCTGGTGTTTTATATCCTGACCATCGTGGGTCTGTTTGTACTGCGCCGGACCCGTCCCGAGGTCGAGCGCCCCTATCGCGCCCTTGGCTATCCCGTGCTGCCGGCCATTTATATTGTGATGGCACTCTTCATCGATGTCGTACTATTGCGCTACAAGCCGCAGTACACCTGGCCGGGATTGATGATTGTTCTGCTGGGCGTTCCGGTGTATTACATGTGGTCGGGAAAGTTGCGAGTTGCCGACACTGAAGCGCAACCCTGAAGGGGTACACACAAGAATGGCGAATCTGCTGGCGAAAAAGTCTCTGGACACGCTCCTCAATGAGGCCAAGGAAAGCGGCGAACACAGCCTGAAACGCACCCTCGGCCCCTTCCAGTTGACGGCGCTCGGGGTGGGCGCGGTCATCGGAGCCGGCATTTTTGTGTTGTCGGGCCTGGGGGCGCACTACGCCGGCCCCGCCCTGATGCTTTCCTTCGTTCTCTCCGGACTGGGTTGCGCCTTCGCGGCGCTTTGCTATGCGGAATTCGCCGCCATGATTCCTTTGGCGGGTAGCGCTTACACCTATGCCTATGCCACCCTNNGCCTGGATTATCGGCTGGGACTTGACCCTCGAATATGCCATGGGCGCGAGCACGGTTTCTTCCGGCTGGTCCAACCACTTTATCGAGTTGCTCAATATCCTGCATATCAAGATGCCGCTTTGGCTGGCCTACGACCACTGGACCGGGCTGCGGCAGGCGGAGCAGGTGATCGCCCGCCAGATGGCGCAGTCCGCCGATGCTTCGCTCGTTCCGGGCACCCAGGCCTTTCTCAACAGAGTCACCGAGATCATGGGGTTGCAATCTCCGGAGTTGCTCGAACGCGCGCATGATCTGTTGCATGCGCCGCACCTATTTGGCATGGAAGTCGGAGTGAATGTGCCGGCCTTCGTCATCGCTTTGGTGATCACGGCCATTCTCGTGGTGGGGATCAGAGAAAGCGCCCGCTTTAACGCGACCATTGTGGTCATCAAGGTCGCGGTCGTTCTGTTTGTCATCGGCCTGGGCTTGCGCTACGTGAACGCGGGAAATTGGGGTTCCGACTGGCACTCTTTTGCTCCTTTCGGGTTTTCCGGGATCGGCGCGGGAGCGGCCTATATTTTCTTCGCCTATATCGGGTTCGACGCGGTTTCAACCACCGCGCAGGAGGCCAAGAATCCGCAGCGCGACCTGCCCATTGGAATCATCGCCTCGCTGGTGGTTTGTACCGTGCTGTACATCGCGGTGGCCGCGGTTCTGACCGGCATGGTCCCGTGGCGCGAAGTGAACATTGAAGCGCCCATCGCACGCGCTTTTCTCGATCGCGGCCTGACCACGGCCTCCCATGTCATTACGCTCGGGGCCTTGGCGGGACTGACCAGCGTGATGCTGGTCATGCTGCTCGGCCAGACTCGCGTGCTCTACTCGATGGCCAACGACGGCCTGCTGCCCCGAAAATTTTTCGCCGATATTCATCCCCGCTTTCGCACGCCGTGGAAAAACACCATCTTGGTGGGACTGCTGGCGGCGATTGTGGGCAGCCTGACGCCGATCGATGACATCGGGAAGATGGTGAATATCGGCACCCTGCTGGCCTTTGTGATTGTTTGCATCGCGGTCATGATGCTGCGGCACACCAATCCCGACCAACCGCGGCCGTTCCGTACGCCGTGGGTGCCGGTTGTGCCCATTCTCGGAATTGGATTCAACGGATACATGATGTACAAGCTGGGCTGGGTCAATTGGGCGCGACTGATCATCTGGCTGGCCATTGGGCTGGTCGTGTACTTCACCTATTCCCGCCACCACAGCCGGGTGCAAGCCGCCGCATCCGCCGCGCGCAAGCCCGCGCCGTCGCTCGCGGATTGAGCCCAACCGAGGATTCGCTCACGCCCTTCATACTGCGCCCAGGGCTTTTGTTTTATATTCGTGGATAGCAGGCTCGCCTTGAAAATCGTCACCGCTTCCGAGATGCGCCAAATTGATAGGATCACCAGCGAGCGCCTGGGGGTGCCTTCGCTCACCCTCATGGAGAACGCCGGCTCGGCGGTTGCCGAGTTTGTGATGTCCGAGTACCCGTCGATCCGCCACGTCGGAGTCATTTGCGGCAAGGGCAATAACGGCGGCGATGGTTTCGTGGCCGCGCGCAAACTGCATGATGCGGGCAGGGCGGTTCGCGTTCTGCTCCTGGGCGAGCCATCGGAACTGCAGGGCGACGCCCTCGAGATGCTGCGCCGGCTGCCGCTTTCTCCCGCCGAGGCGCGCTCGAGCCCGGAACTCGATCAGCCGGACGCGCGGGCGGTCTTTGAATCTGAACTCCTGCTTGACGCCATCCTGGGCACGGGATTTAAACCGCCAGTCAGCGGCCTCTACGCCGCGGCGATCGCACTCCTGAGTGCCAGCTCGCGCGTGCTGGTGGCGGTGGACATTCCTTCGGGCGCGGATGCCGATGCCATGGGAGAGCAGGGGGGAACGATTGCGCGCGCCGATGCTATCCTGACTTTCACCGCGCCGCGTCCGGCACATATTTTTGGAGGCCTCACGTCGGGTCCCACGGTGGTCGTACCGATCGGTTCGCCGGAAGCGGCCATCGTTTCCTCGCTCCAGCTCAATGTGATTACCTCCGAGGACATCGCGTCCTTGATCGGCCCCAGACCTCCGGCTGCCAACAAAGGAAATTTCGGGCATGTGCTGGTGCTTGGCGGGTCGGTAGGGAAGGCGGGATCGGCTGCCATGGCGGGCATGGCGGCGCTACGTGCGGGCGCCGGGTTGTCGACCGTCGGTACGCCAAAATCAGCGCTCGAGACCGTGGCCGGATTTCATCCCGAACTGATGACCGAACCGCTCGAGGAAACCGAAGCGGGAACGATTTCGAAGCGCTCGCTCGGTTACGGGCACTTGGATGCTCTCGCCCTCAACAAGACCGTCCTCGCGGTGGGACCAGGGATTTCGCGCCACCTAGAAACCGCCGAGGTGGTGCGCACCGTCGTGAAAAAATACGCGACGCCGATGGTGGTCGATGCCGACGGTCTGAACGCATTCGAGGGCCGAAGCGGCGAACTGAATGGCCACGGGAGGTCGCTCGTGATTACGCCGCATCCGGGAGAAATGGCGCGCCTGGCGGGTTCTACCGTGGCGGCCGTGCAGCAGGATCGTCTGCAGGTTGCCCGCATGTTTTCTCGCGAGCACGAGGTCGTGGTAGTGCTCAAAGGACACCGCACCTTGGTTGCCTTCCCGGACGGAACGACCTGGGTCAACACTACCGGAAACCCGGGCATGGCCACCGGCGGCACAGGCGACATCCTCACCGGCATGACGGCCGGGTTCATGGCCCAGCATCCCGATCAAATGGCGGCGGCGGTCCTGGCTGCCGTGCACCTCCACGGCCTGGCCGGCGATGTGGCGGCGGAAACCATGGGGGAGCACTCGCTTACCGCCACCGACCTGCTCGCAGCCCTGCCCGAGGCCTTTCGCCGGGCGCNNCCTGCCGTGGGCGCTACTTCGGACCCCCTGCCAGGCTACGTCCGATAGGACATTGACGACTTAGTCAAGCGCTCCCGGAGCCCCATGAATACAGGCGATTTCGCTCTGTTCCTGGTCGGGCGGAGGCTCGTGCTTCCGTAATCTCGCCGGGACCGCCGGGACGTGCGACATTGGTCTCTGGCATGGCCTTCCCCCATTCGCATCCTGAGCGGCGCGCGCCCCGCATCTGGCTCGGGACCTCCATCCCGGCCGTCGTCCTGCAACAGGATGGACAACGGGCCAAAGGCAAACTGGCAACGGTTTCGGTGACCGGCGGTTTGTTGCAACTTGGGCACGCGCTCAGTCCGGGAGACTTCGTACAGGTTAGTTTCCAGATGCAGTCAGGTTTGGTCCAGGGCCTGGCCGAGATGCTCCGACCCACGCAGCGGCCGAACCGTGAAATCCAGCAGGCGTTTCGTTTTGTCGCCATGGGGGACGATGATCACCGCCTGCTGTGCCGGGCGGTTGACTCCGCCACCCGCAGAGGCAACTGAGATTTCGCTCGCCACCCCAGCGTAAAACTTTGTAAAGCCCGCGTGCGGGTCCTTCCGCTTCCTGTATCGTAGAAGCAAGCGTTCCCCAGTCGATGTATGAATACGCAGGAATTTACCACCCAGTCGGCCGAGGAGACGATAGACCTAGGCCGCCACTTTTCGTTGTTTCTGTCTCCTCCCAAGCTGGTCGTGCTGCGGGGCGAACTGGGCGCAGGCAAGACCACGCTGGTCAAAGGCATCGTGGAAGCGTTCCATGCGGCCGCGCCGGATGATGTCACCAGTCCCACCTTCACACTGGTGCACGAATATCGCGGCCCGGGAGTGAATCTTTTTCACGTCGATCTGTATCGAATCGATACCGCCCGCGAACTGGAAACCCTGGGATTGGACGATCTGGCCGCTCCCAACAGCATCGTGATGGTGGAATGGGGCGATAAATTTCCGCGGTTTGAGCGCGAGCGGGATGTGGAGATTACGTTGCTGCGTATCGGGGAAGACCGGCGCAAGATCCAACTGACCACCCGTTGAGTCCGGGCCGGGCGGAGACGATCCCGGTGGCCGACGTTCGGGAGAAAGTGCAAACTTGAGAGCAAAACAATTGGGCGTGGCTGGCCTCGGGCTGGCACTGGTTCTGAGCCTAGCTCAGGCGTTCGGGCAGCAAAGCTCCGACCAGAAAGACGTCGGGCAGAACCCCGCGCCCCCAACCGCGCCCCAAGCCGCGCCGCAAACCGCACCCCCGACTGCGCCGCAGACGGCGCCCGCATCCCCCCCGGATAAGACCAAAAGCGCAGGGGGCAAGACCGCTCCACCGACCGCCGGCACGTCGAATGACCGGCTGATGTTTGCCTTGCCAAACTTCTTGACCCTAGAGAACGGCGCCAACGTTCCGCCGCTCACCGCGGGACAAAAATTCCGGGTGGTGGCGCGATCCTCGTTCGACTACGTGCAAATTCCCTGGTACGGCTTTCTGGCGGGTATCAGCCAGGCGGAAAATAGTGAGCCCGGCTACGGCCAGGGAGCGGCAGGATACGGTAAACGATTCGGGGCGGCCGCCGCCGACGGAACCATCGAGAACTTCATGACCAGCGCCATTTTTCCTTCCGTGTTTCATCAAGACCCCCGCTATTTCCAGTTGGGCCAGGGCAGCTTTGTGCATCGCGCCGGTTACTCGGTCAGCCGGATTCTGATCGCCCGNNACCGATTCCGGGCACCATCAACTCAATATTTCCGAGATCTTCGGGAGTGCGCTGGCCGCCGCTATTTCGACCTATAGCTATCATCCCCGGGCGGATAAAACCTTATCGAACACGGCGGAGGTTTGGGGTACGGAGGTTTCCTACGACACCTTGACCATCGTGCTGAAGGAATTCTGGCCCG
>PKYX01000072.1 GCA_003132825.1 Acidobacteriaceae bacterium | reverse complement strand
CAATTCCCATCTCCCACCCCAAAGCCTTTCTGGCCCTTACCAGCCAGCCTGCTAGGGCCGCCTTCCTTGCACCCTCTTGGCCCCCGGCAGGAGATTTCCGGATGATGCAAATCTTGGCGCATCCCCGGCAAACCCTTTCTTCGCGTCGCGCAGGTCATTGCCAGCAAAGACCCGCTCGTCGCTCACATCATGGGTAAGAAGAAAGGTCGATGTTCCGACATCCGCTTTGCTGTCGCGGATGGAAACGTCCGATCCGTGGCTCAGAGAAATGACCACGCCGCTTGAGGAATCCGACGCCTGCCGGCCCTCCAGTCCATCGATCGCAAGCGTTTTGAAATCTTCACATTCAATAGCGCTGCTGAAGAAGTCCGGTTTGTCCTCGCCCCACTTGAGCGTAAAGGCCCGGATGCTTACTCCTTCGACGTAACGGCAATATAGCCCGGGAATGCTGTGTTTGAAGAGCGCATGACTCTGGTCTTTGGCCGTCCAGCGAAAATCGAAATTTCCTCCGACCGCCCGGCTCACATCTTTTCGCGTAGTACGGATCTTGAAGCTCACGTTGTCGAAAGAGACATCACGGATGGGCGCCGCGGGAGAACCGTACAGCACGATACCGCTTTCGGCCTCGCCGCTGATGTCAGAGAACTTGACGTCGCTCACTTGTCCGGCCTCCCCGGGCATGGGCGGGGCGGTAACGACATAGATAGGCTCGCCTTTGCCCCACCAATGGCCGGTGAGCAGATGAGTCTCAATCGTGATGGCCGAGAAGAGCACATGGGCGGTTGTGCCGAGTCCACGTCCGTAGACGGCGAGGCCTCGGTTCGAATGAATTGCCAGGTTCGAAAAGGTGCTGTTCCGCGTAGTTTCCAGCCGGATTCCCGAAGAACGCGAGACCAGAGAGCAGTTGCTGACCGTTACGTCTTCGCTGTTGACAATAGCAAAATCGTCATCGCCGGCGCGAATGTCGCAGTCAGAAAAATGCACATCTCGGCAGCCGAAACAGTCGAAGCCGTCGTTATTCGGAAGCAGGAGGTTATTTGCGATGTGAATGCCGCTGATCACTGCCCCTTGGGTGTCGTTGAAGTGCACCGTCCAGTTCGGCGCGTTGCTGAGTGTGACATCGCGAATCAAAGCGTTGCGGCAGTGGGAACAGACAATCATGGTACCCGGCCGCCCTTCGGGCTTGCTGCGCACCGGCCCGTCGCCGGTCTCTAGCAGCACGTCAAGAGACTGCTGCCCTTGCCGCGTGAGTTCGGGATCGAAATCCACCGAGTAGTGGGGCTGGTCAAAATCGAAAAAGGCGTCACCACTCCCGTCGATCACCCCGCGCCCGACGATTCCAACATTCTCGACGTTGCGCGCGACGATGATTCCCAGGTTCAAGCCTTCGCCCGTGCTATCCACACCGTAAGACCGTCCGAAGCCAAAGGCCGCGATGGGGGCGTAGTCCGCGAGATTCTTGCTGCCTTGAATCACCGCTCCCGCCTGCAACTCGAGAGTGACGTTGCTGAGCAGTTCGAAGGTTCCGGTGCGGTAGACGCCAGACCGAAAAACAACTGTGCCGCCGCCGGCGGCGGCGGCGGCGCGAATCGCCTTGGCAATGGCCTCCGTGTCGAGCGTCGTGCCATCACCGGTGGCGCCAAAATCCCGGACGTCGAAAACGCCGGATCGGTTCGCGGCTGCTACCGGCCGAGCGGTGCCGTCCGCGCCAGCTCCGGTTGCGACCAAGCCCGCCACCAGTGCCATCACAGGAATCATTCTTGCGAGCATCATCGGCTGTCTCCTTGAGGTTTTTGGAGCAATCACATGGCCGACCATTCGGGCCTGGCAAAGGGAAACGCTCACAGGTCGATGGCCACGACCTCGTGATCGAGTATCGAGGGCACGGTGAGGGTCAGCTCGGAACCGCTGCGCTCGAGCTGCGGGGACCTCTCGGCAACCAACAAATGGGTGGCTTTCGCTTGCAGCCCTTCCGCCAGGCGGACTCTCACCCTTTGCTCGCCCACGGGAAAAAACTCTCGGTAGGGGCCTTTCATCGCCATTGGGTTGGTCAGGTTCACCAAATGAATGACGATCGAGTCGCGGTTTCGCCAGGCGGTTACGTCGAGAAAGCCCGGTCCGGTGACTTCGATCATCGGGCTTTCGTTTGTGGCCCACTCGACGGTGTTGCGGAGAAGCTTGAAATGGTCCACGGCAAGCACTTCCCAAAATGTACGGTCGATGTCCCAGGGAAAATACGCCACACGGCCGGCGGGTTCCCGCAGATACACGCCGGCGATCGAGGTTTTCGGCTGACGAGGATACACTTTTTCCATCGGTAGGTCGGGGTAACTCGGAATCAGGGTGAGCGGCGGGGGGGCAAAGCTGTCCCGCGGCACGACTTCCAGGCGCGAGACGCCATTGATGATTCGGGGAGCATCCTCCAGTCCCTTAAACAGCGGGTGCTGCGGCACCGCTTCATGTTCCAGGCGAAGATAGGAATTCAGCATCGGCCCCTCGCCGCGGCCGCTCCATGTCACACCAAACAAATCGGCCAGGCCGAAGTCCTTGCGGCGGCCGCCCCAGGCATCGTAGAGACTGGTTTCGTAGGTGGCGATCAGGCCGCCTCCGTTTTTCACGAATGACCGAAGCTGCTCGCATTGTGGGTCACTGAGCGCCGCGATGTTCGGCAGAATGAGCGTCTTGAACTGACCGACGTGCTCCGCATCGAGCCGTCGGTCGTGTACCATTTCGAACGGGATGCGCGCCTCGACCAGCGCCTGATACCACCCGAGAGCATGGTCTTCCACCTTCTCCTGCGCGCGCTCGCCGCCATAATATTGCGCGGTTTGTTGCGAATACACCAGACCCACGCGCG
>PKYX01000125.1:3780-5097 GCA_003132825.1 Acidobacteriaceae bacterium | reverse complement strand
TCGGCCATCTCGAAGGCAACCGGGTTCTACGGCTATTTGCCCAGGCCCTGAAGCACAGTTGCCGCGAGTATGACTATGTGGCTCGGATGGGCGGGGATGAATTCGTGGTGGTGGCGCCCGGACTCGCGGCCGACGCAGCCGCCAGCCGTGCCCATCAGTTGAAAGAGCTGGCCAAGCAGGCCGGCCGCGAGGTCTGCAGCGAGGATATTCTTTCTCTTAGCATCGGACGCTCCGTCTACCCGAAAGATGGGGAAGACGCCGAGGCTTTACTCGCCGAAGCCGACCGCCGTATGTACCTCGAAAAGCAGAAGCAGCCCTTCCGCAAGAACCGCAGAACCTACCCCCGTACCAAATGCCGGGTTACGATCGAATTGCAGGCCCACGGGGACAATCGTCCGGTCCTAGGAAACCTGACCGACATCAGCCTGGGCGGTTGCTTCATCGAAACCAGCGTGATCCTGGCCCCCGGATCCAAGCTAAAGCTGGTTTTCTCGATCGACGATGGAAAATTGCAAGCCGAGGGCAGCGTGCTTCGCATCGATCCAGGAACCGGGGTTGCGGTTCAGTTCAGCGACTTGAATCGCGGGGATCGGACCGTCATCCAGCGCGTGATGGAATATGTCCAGGCCGCCTCGACTATGTACGACAACCACTACGTCGAGAAGCTCAAGGCGAAGCTGCAGGATCGTTAGAACCCGGAGTTTTCGTTCCCCGCGTGCGGCTCGCCCGTCGCGCGGGCGCCTGCCCTCTGACCCCAGCTAGTGCTTGTGCCGCCAGTCAAAGTATTCCTTCTGCTCATCGCTATTCCGCTTGCGGAAGTCGACATGTTGCCGGTGGGTTTCGGTCTCCCAGTTCTGGTAATACACCACTTCGCCATGGTTCCAGGGATGATAGTCGTGGTAGTACGGGTCGTAGACCCGAGCATGAACCGCACAACCCGTGATCGCCAGCGGTGAAGCCAGAGCCGCCGCCAGCAAGAGCGAACTCAGAAAGCGGGATCCACCTCGCATAGTTTCATTTCTCCTTTTGGCCTCGATAGGGCGTCTCGGACGACCTGCCCCCGAGGATACGGCATCCTTAGACGCCTTCAACCAGCCAAACGGCTACCGATTGTAGATCAAAAACCAATGATTTTAGACCAAGAAGCCAAAATAGCCCGCGTCGAAGCCGGGCGACGAAGCTCGGTTGGAGCAGCGGAAATCAGAAGCGTCCCGTGGTTTCGGCGCCGTCAATGGTATAAACATGGCCCGTGATATAGGCCGCGTCATCAGAGGCGAGAAAGGCAAATAGCGCCGCCACTTCTTCCGGCTGGGCGTG
>PKYX01000125.1:0-3765 GCA_003132825.1 Acidobacteriaceae bacterium | reverse complement strand
GTTGGTCGAGGCCGTCTGCAGGATCACGCCGCCCCCGTGCTCCCACATATGGCGGGCGGCGGTCTGCGCCACATAGAACGCTCCGGTCAGATTCACGGCCAGAACCTGGTTCCATTCTGCCGGAGTAATGTCGAGAAACCGGTGGCGGGTACTGATGCCGGCATTGTTGATCAGTATATCGACACCGCCCATGACGCCGACGGCCTCTCCCCATGCGGTCTCAACCTGCTGCAGATCAGATACGTCGGCGTTCGAGGTTCCGGCCAGCTTCGGCAATTGGCGCTCGAGCTCGGCCCGGGCCTTCGGGTCGCGGTCGAGCACCCATACCCGCGATCCTTCCTCGAGGAACCGAACGGCGGTCGCCCGACCGATGCCGCTCGCGCCGCCGGTCACGAGCACACGTTTCCCCTGCAGGCCCCGCATCCGAATCCCCCTAGAATGGTTTGCCGCGGAAGAAAAAGAATAGCTCGATCACCAGAATGATGACGACGGTCAATTCCAGGATAAAGGCGCGGCTCTGATTGAACTGATCCATCATGAAGCGGTAAAGCTCTTCGGCGGTTTGCACCTTCTGGGTGACCAGATCTTTATAGTCGGGGACGCCGACCTTGGCGGCCGCCAGTTTGTACAAGCGGGCGGAGAACATGTCGCTCAAGAACTTGATGGCGTTGTCGGCGTGTTCGGTGAGTTCGGTGACGTCGAGCAGGACGGTGTGCAGCTTGGTGGCGGCGCGGGCCAGACGCCAGCGGGCGAAGGCGCCGGTTCCCTTGTCCAGAAAGTCATACACGCCGTCCAGTTGGCGGGTCAGCAGATCGTCGTAGTGGCGGAACTCAAGCAGCTGCGAGTTCGCGTACTCGAGCAACTGGATGGCGGTTTCGGCGCCGGCGGCGCTGTCGTAGAGAAAAGCGGCGTTCCACCCGATGACCGCCAGATCGTTCGGATAATAGGAGATCCGCGACTGCAGAATTTCATTGCGTTCGCCGTCCGAGAGCTGAGCGGTTTCGCCGCGCACAATCTGCGCAATTTGCGGGCCCCGCGAACTGCACAACTCCTCGGCCGAGGGGGCGCCTCTCACCTCCCGCAGATGGAAGATGAAATAGTCTTCACTGAGCCACTCGGGATAGGGCTTTACGAGCGCCGGGCCCGCCTGCTTGAGCCTCTCCTGCGCGATGCGGGTGGCGTGCCGCACGAAGTCCACATCCCAGACCCAGCGGCCTCCGAGACCGACCAGGGTGTCCCAATCGCCCGAAAAAGGCAGCTCGAAGACCACGCTGAGAACCCCGTAGTCGTAATACTTGATCTGTCCGAGCAGCCGCTCCCCGCTCTCCAGGACCAGGGGGTCGACGGTTTCGACCACCGGTGGCCGCTGGTAGCGGACGTAGCCCGGGGCCGGGTGCTTGAAGCTCGGCTGCTCGAGAGTTCGGGCGCCGACGATCTGGCGGAGCATGTCGAGCTTGATCTCTTCGCAGACGTCGAACTGGATCAGGACCAGAACCGAGCCGTGCAGGGAAGCCTCGGCAACCTGCTCGAGCTGGATTTGTCCCTTGGCAAGGGTCGGGGCGTCCTGCGTGTCTTGCATCATGGCTAACCTGGTGGGTGGGGCGATGGCCAGCCCCAACTGCTCCCTCTATTGTCCCAGAATTGGGGCGGGCTGGCGAGCGAATAGTAAGCTATTTACTATCAATCACTTACAGATAAACTGGGGAGGGCCATCTGGATGACTTCGGCGAGATGGAGGGCCTCGCGGCCCCCCGACTGGGCGATCTGTTCCCGGCAACTGAAGCCATCGGCGATGATCAAACATTCGGGCGATGCCCGGCGCACCGCGGGTAAGAGCTCCAATTCACCGATGGCGAGCGAAACCTCGTACTTGTCGGCTTCAAAGCCGAAGGCGCCGGCCATGCCGCAGCAGCCCGGGGCCGGAAGGTAGAAATCGATCCCCATTCTCCCGAGAACCGCCTCTTCGGCCGTCATGGTCACCACCGATTTGTGGTGGCAATGGCCATGGACCAGGGCCTGGCGGGCCAGCCGAGGTAAGCGAAAATGCTTCGCTTCTCTCTCCAGAAACTCGCTCAGCAGGAAGGTCTGCCGGGAAAGCCTCTGGGCCCGGTCGTTTCGCGGAAACAGGTTGATGAGTTCGTCCCGGAAAACCGCGGCGCAGCTGGGTTCTAGAACCACCACCGGAATCCCGGCATCAATTTCGACCGCCAGGGTATCGAGGGTGCGAACGAGCAGACGCCCGGCGCGATCGAGCATGCCGAAGTCGTATAACGGACGCCCGCAGCACAAGATCTCCCGGGGCAGCTGCACTTGGAATCCGGCGGCCTCGAGCACCCGAACGGCGGCTTTTGCGGTGTGGGGAAGGAAATAGTTGTTGAAGGTGTCCGGCCACAACAGAACCGGCGATGCCTCTAAATTCCTTGGCTTCCGCTTCTCAAACCAACTGCGGAAGGTCTCGGCGGCGAAGAGCGGAATCCGGCGCTCCTGCGACACGCCGGCAAGCCATTTGGCAAGCCCGCGCAGCCCCGCGAGTTGCGTGGTCGCGTTGACCAGGCGCGGCGCCTTTGAAGCCAGGCGCGCCCAGCGGTCAATATGGCCGAAGGCATAGGCGCTGCGGGGCCGCCGGTGCTTTTCGTAGTAGTGGGAAAGAAACTCAGCCTTGTAGGTGGCTACATCGACGCCCACCGGGCAGTCGCTCTTGCAGCCCTTGCAGGCGAGACACAGGTCGAGCGACTTTTTGACGCTCTCATCGTTCCAACCGTCGCGGATGACGTCCCCTTTGGTCATCTCCCAGAGCAGATGAGCCCGGCCGCGCGTCGAATGCTCCTCCTCGCGGGTGGCGCGGTAGCTCGGACACATCACCCCGCCTTCGGACTCGCGGCATTTCCCGACTCCCACGCAACGCAGGGTGGCGTGCGCCAGGCTGCCATGGTCTTCGGGAAACTGGAAATGCGTCTTCGGCTCCCAGGGGCGGTAGCCGGCCCCGAGACGCAGGTTTTCGTCCAGTTTGTAGGGTTCGACGACTTTGCCCGGGTTCATCTTCCACTCGGGATCCCAAAGCGCTTTGAACTCGCGGAAGGCCTGCACCAGTTCGGGGCCAAACATGCGGGGATACAGTTCCGCCCGCGCTTGCCCGTCGCCGTGCTCCCCGGAGAGCGATCCCCCATAGCTGACCACGAGATCAGCCGCTTCTTCGAGAAACCGGCGAAACCGGCTAATGCCTTCCGTGGTTTCAAGATCGAAATCGATGCGCACGTGGACGCAAGCGTGCCCAAAGTGTCCATACAAAGGGCCGCGATAAAGGTGTCGGTCCATCAGTCCGCGAAATGCGCGCAAATAATCTCCCAGCTTTTCCGGCGAAACGGCGGCGTCTTCCCAACCTTCCCATTTCCACGATTCTCCCGGAACATGGGAGACGACGCCCAAGGCCGACTCGCGAACCTCCCAGACTTTTTTGGCCTGGCGCTTGTCACTGAGCAAACGCATATTCGGCGGGTGGGGGCCCCGGCCGAGGGCGGCCATCAGACGTCCGGCCTGAGCTTCCGCGTCCGCCTGGGTCCGGCCGCCGAACTCCGCCAGCAGCCAGCCGCCGCCCGCCGGCAACAGAGCCAGCCCCTCGACCAGCGCTCGCTTCCTCCGGCAATAGTCGACGTAGAGATCATCAAAGCCCTCGAGCCCGATCGGGCCGTGCGTCATCACTTCCGGCACGTGATCGGCGCACTCGAAGACATCGGGATAGGCAATGACCAGCAGCACGCGCTCGGG
>PKYX01000425.1:5285-5814 GCA_003132825.1 Acidobacteriaceae bacterium | reverse complement strand
TGCAATACGATCTTCTCTTCGAGCGCTTCCTGAATCCCGAGCGCATCAGCCTGCCCGATATCGATATCGATTTCTGCATGAACCGGCGCGGCGAGGTGATCAACTACGTCACCCAAAAGTACGGCCGGGAAAACGTGGCGCAAATCATCACCTTCGGCACCATGGCCGCCAAAGCGGCGATCAAGGATGTAGGCCGGGCGATGGGCATGCCGTACGCCGACGTCGACCAGATTGCCAAAATGGTCCCGACCACCCTGAACATCAAGCTGGACCAGGCGGTCAAGGACTCTCCCGCTTTGCAGCACGCCTATGAGAGCGACGCCCAGGTGCGCGAGCTGATTGACACGGCGCGCAAGCTCGAAGGCCTGGTGCGCAATGCCGGGGTCCATGCCGCCGGGGTGGTGATTGCGCCCCGTCCGCTGACCGATCTAGTGCCTTTGCATCGCACCAAAAACGATGAAATTGTGACCGCGTTCGATATGAACGCGATTGAGAAACTGGGCCTGCTGAAGATGGACTTCCTCGGGCT
>PKYX01000425.1:0-5277 GCA_003132825.1 Acidobacteriaceae bacterium | reverse complement strand
TTCCAGTTTGAATCGCACGGCATGCGGGACGTGCTGCGGCGCTACCGGCCCAACTCAATTGAAGACCTTACCGCGCTCAATGCTCTCTACCGGCCGGGGCCGATTCAGGGCGGCATGATCGACGACTTTATCGATCGCAAGCACGGGCGCAAGAAAATCGAGTACGAACTGCCGGAGCTGAAAGAGATCCTCGAAGAAACCCTCGGTGTCATCGTCTATCAGGAACAGGTCATGCAGATCGCCAACCGCCTGGCGGGCTACTCTCTGGGGGAGGCCGATCTGCTGCGGCGCGCCATGGGCAAAAAGAAGCCCGAAGAAATGGCGCAGCAGCGCGAGCGCTTTGTCGAGGGCGCCACGCAGCGCGGCTACCCGGCGAAAAAGATCGAAAAGATTTTCGACCTGATGGCGCAGTTTGCCGGCTACGGGTTCAATAAATCGCACTCGGCGGCCTACGCCCTTCTGGCCTACCACACCGCGTATCTCAAGACCCACGATCCGGTGGAGTTCATGGCGGCGCTCCTAACATCGGTCACCGGCAGCACCGATGATGTGGTCAAGTACATCAACGAATGCCGGGAAATGGGGATCGCGGTCGAACCCCCGGACATCAACGTGTCCGACGCCAACTTCACGCCCCACGGCACTGCCATTCGATTTGGCTTGGCGGCGGTGAAAAACGTGGGGCACAACGCGATTGAATCGATTGTCGCGGGGCGAAAAAAGCTGGGACGCTATAGCTCGATCTACGAATTTTGCGAAAACGTGGATTTGCGCTTGCTCAACAAGCGGGTGCTGGAATCGCTCGTCAAAAGCGGCGCCATGGATCCCCTGGGGCGCCGGGCGCAGCTGATGGCGGTTCTCGACAAGGCCATCGAGCAGGCCCAGAAGACGCAGCGCGACGCCGAAAGCGGCCAGCATGGGCTGTTCGGCGTGTTTCAGCCCGACGAGTCTCGTTCCGACAACGAGCAATTGCCCGCCTCCCCGGACTGGGACGAGCAGGTCCGGCTGGCGGCCGAAAAGGAGATTTTGGGATTTTTCATCACCGGCCATCCCCTCGAAAAGTACCGCGAGAAGCTCGCGGACCTGCGCGCCCTGAGCACGGCGGAAATCAGCGGCATCAAGACTTCGACGGGGAAGGACGAAACCATTTCGACCGCGGGCATCATCACCAATCTGCGCGTGCTCAAATCGAAGAAGGGCGATTTCTACGCCCAGGGGGCACTCGAAGACATGGTTGGGTCGGTGGAAATGATTGTCTTTCCGGAGGCTTACCGGCGGTTGCAAGACAAGGTAAAGCTTGAAGTTCCGGTTCTGGTGCGCTGCGGCCTGCGGGTGGAGGAAGGCACCAATCCCAAACTGACCGTGAGCGACATTGCGTCCCTCGAGGAGGCCAAGGTTCCGCTCGCTCGCTCCCTCCGTATTCGCATTCCCCTCGAGAGCTCGACCGAATCCACGGTGGACGCTTTGCAGGCGCTCTGCCTGGAGAAAAGGGGCGAGGCGAAAGTGTTGTTTGACGTGGAACGTGCGGGAGATTTCATGGTGGTGATGGAGGCGGAAGGCTATAATGTGCAACCGGACCGCAATTTTATGACGCGCGTCGAGCAGTTGTGTGGCCGAGGCGCAGTGCGGGTAATCGACTGAAATCTGCGGCGGATGCAACCTTCCACACCCAGAGGTCCGAAGCCAGAAGCGGGGCCGTTGGCGGCCAATGCCAACCCACCGGTCACGGGCGCGGAGTTCCTTCTGTCCATGGTGGAGGAGCGTTGTGCCGCCTCGAACGGCAACGGCAGGCACATGGATTCCCGCGGGCAACAGGAACTCGAAAAGATCGAGCAGCAGATCGCCAAGCTGCAGGCGGCGGCGCAAGACGACGGCACACGCCGCGAGATCGAGGAACTTCACCAGCGTATCGATACCTTGCGCAATCAAGTCTCGATTCATTCCAGGGCCTGGGAGAAGGCGGAACTGGCGCGCAACCCGCAGCGCCCTCTCACCCTCGAATATATCGAGCGGATCTTCACCGATTGGAGCGAGATTCATGGCGATCGCAACTTCGCCGATGACCCCGCGCTCGTGTGCGGCATGGCGCGTTTTCATGGCCAGGAAGTGGCCGTCATCGGGCATCAGAAGGGGCGCGACACCAAGCAGAATGTTTACCGGAATTGGGGGATGACCAACCCGGAAGGCTACCGCAAGGCCCTGCGGGTGATGCGGATCGCGGAAAAATTCCGCCGCCCCCTGTTCACCTTCGTCGATACGGTGGGGGCATTTCCCGGCCTGAGTGCGGAGGAGCGGGGCCAAGCCGAGGCCATCGCACACAATCTGCGGGAGATGGCGCGCTTGCGGATTCCGATTATCAGCACCATCACCGGCGAAGGCGGAAGCGGCGGTGCGCTGGCCATTGCGGTGGCGGATCGGGTGCTCATGATGGAAAATGCCATCTATTCGGTCATTTCACCCGAATCCTGCGCCGCCATCATGTGGCGCGACGCCACCAAGAAGGAGCTGGCGGCGGAAGCGCTGCATATTACCGCCACCGACTTGAATGAGCTGGGTTGTATTGACGGTATCGTTGCGGAACCGCAAGGCGGAGCGCAAACCGACCACGAAGCCGCCGCGGCGTTTCTCGAGGCCGCCCTCGAGAAACACCTTTCCGAACTGAAACCGATTCCCATTCCAGAATTGGTCGCCTCCCGCTACACCAAGTTCCGCAACATGGCGCAGTTCTTCCGGCCCGAAACGTAGTTCTCAACCAGGTACGTCACGCGAAAACCGGCTCCTTCGGTACCTATTCGGAACAAACTCAGTGCCGTATAATAGTTAGTTTGCGGTTTCCAACCGGTCACCGGGGGCGCGGCAAATCCCGCGCCAGACAAGGAAGGATCAGGGGATGGCAACTACCGATGCACCTCTCCACCAAGTCGCTGGAGAGCAGGAACAGAAACGAGTCGCCAACAACATGAGTATCCAAGTGGCGACAGTCAACGGCTCCGGCTCACAAAGTTCCAACACCGTCTTACTGCGCGGCATTTTTCAAATGGGGGTGCCGGTTTCGGGGAAAAATATGTTCCCCTCAAACATTGCCGGCCTGCCCACCTGGTATACCATCCGGGCCAACAAGGACGGATACATCGCCCGCAAGAAAGAAATCGACTTCCTGGTCGCCATGAACCCGGAAACGGCGCAGGAAGATGTCATGTCGCTCGCCCCGGGAGCCGCCGTCCTCTATGACGAACCCCTGAATCTCCGCACTCTTCGCCAGGATCTGGTCTTTTATTCCGTCCCCTACGACAAGCTGGTCGCTCCCGTCTGCCCCGAAGCCAAGCTGCGCAAGCTGGTCAAGAACATGATCTATGTGGGGGTGGTGGCCAAGCTGCTGGCCATCGACATGGGCGAAATCGAAAAGGCCATCCGCAAGCAGTTCGCCAAGAAAGTCAAAGCCGCCAGTCTGAACCTGGCCGCGGTGCAGGCCGGTTTCGACTACGCCACCGCGAATCTGCCCAAGCGCGATCCCTTCTTCATCCAGCGCATGAACAAGACCGAAGGCAAGATCATTATCGACGGCAACTCCTCCGCTGCCCTGGGCTGCATGTTCGCCGGGGCCACGTTTGTGAGCTGGTACCCGATCACCCCGTCTTCTTCTTTGCCCGAGGCCATGATCGAATACATGAAGCGTTTCCGCATCGGCGCCGACGGCAAGGCCACCTTCGCGATTGTGCAAGCCGAAGATGAACTGGCGGCCATCGGCATGGTTCTCGGTGCCGGCTGGGCCGGCGCCCGCGCCATGACCGCGACCGCCGGACCGGGCATTTCGCTGATGGCGGAGTTTGCTGGCCTGGCCTACTACGCCGAGGTTCCGGGCGTGGTCTGGGACATTCAGCGCGTCGGCCCGTCCACCGGCTTGCCCACCCGCACCGCACAGGGCGATATTCTGTCGACGGCCTGTCTCTCCCACGGTGACACCAAGCACATTCTGCTGATCCCGAGCTCGGCGGAGGAATGCTTCAGCATGGCGCAGGAAGCCTTCGACCTGGCGGAAAAATTCCAGACCTTAATCTTCGTCATGTCGGACCTCGATTTAGGCATGAACAACTGGATGTCGGATCCGTTCAAGTATCCCGAAAAGCCGATCAACCGCGGCAAAGTGTTGAATAAAGAGGACCTGAGCCGCCTGGGAGGCTTCTCGCGCTACAAGGACGTGGACGGGGACGGCATCGGCTACCGCACCTTACCCGGTACCGACCATCCCGCCGCCGCTTATTTCGCGCGCGGCAGCGGACACAATGAACACGCACAATACAGCGAGCGCGCCGACGACTATGAGCACAACATGGAGCGGCTCAACCGCAAGTTTGAGACGGCGCGGGCGTTCGTGCCTCGTCCCGAAGTCTCGACCGGCGCCTCCAAGATCGGAATCATCGCCTACGGCACATCCCATTGGGCGATCCTCGAAAGCCGCGACCAGCTGCGCAAGGAATACAGCATCGAAACCGATTATCTCCGCCTGAAAGCCTATCCCTTCACCCGCGAAGTGCACGATTTCGTGAAACAGCATGACCGGGTGTACTTGGTGGAGCAGAACCGCGATGCGCAGATGCTCAGCCTGCTCAAGCTCGACCTGGAGCCAAGCCTGATCGCTCGCCTGCGCAGCATCGCTCACGTTCACGGGCTTCCGCTCGATGCCCGCTCGGTCACCGACGAACTCATGTCCATGGAGGGGAACTAAATGGCGACCACCACCAGCACGCCGCCGCCCGCGCCCAAAACCAACCGCATCGGCCTCACCGTGCTCGACTATAAAGGCGGCAAGACCACACTTTGCGCCGGCTGCGGTCACAATGCCATTTCCGAGCGCATCATTGACGCCATGTACGAGATGGGAGTTCCACCGGAGCGCGTGATCAAGCCGAGCGGCATCGGCTGCTCCTCGAAGAGTCCGGCCTATTTCTTGGGGCGGTCGCACAGTTTTAACGCCGTGCACGGCCGCATGCCGTCGGTCGCGACCGGCGCTGTATTGGCCAATCGCAACCTGATCGCGCTCGGAGTCAGCGGGGATGGCGATACCGCTTCGATTGGCCTCGGCCAGTTCATGCACCTGATGCGGCGCAACCTCCCGATCATCTACGTGATCGAGGACAACGGCGTGTACGGCCTGACCAAAGGGCAATTTTCCGCCACCGCCGACCTCGGTTCGAAATTAAAAACCGGAGTCATCAATGATCTGCCGCCGATCGACACTTGCGAAATGGCGATTACCATGGGGGCAACCTTTGTGGG
>PKYX01000212.1 GCA_003132825.1 Acidobacteriaceae bacterium | reverse complement strand
AAAGTGGACAAGCTGAAGGGCATGAACGTCACCATCGTGACCACTGCCGGCAGCGATGATGAAGCGCGGAAGCTGCTGAAGCAGCTGGGAATGCCATTCCGGGCGTGAGAATGAGGATGTAGGGAGCGGCTCGGCTGCGTCTCGGGGTAACCGGGGACGTTGCCCGCGGCGTCTCCTCTAAGGAGCGAAGTGGCCACAACAGCAAAACGAGTCAAGGACGCGAAGAAACCGAAGTTTTCCTCCCGCAAGCACAACCGCTGCAAGATCTGCGGCCGGCCGCGCGCCTATTTGCGGAAGTTCGGGCTTTGCCGCTTGTGTTTCCGCGGTCTGGCGCTGCGGGGAGAAATTCCCGGGGTTTCGAAATCGTCTTGGTAGACAAGCTTTACCAGTCGAGCGGGCGCCCGCGCCCGCTCCACGGGAGCAACCAGCAAGCAACGCCGCGGCGGGTTCTTCAGCCAATGTATGAACGGCGGAAGCAAACGGGCGGCGGAGGAGAAGCAAAGCGATGAGGTTGACCGATCCGGTCGCAGACATGCTGACGCGCATCCGCAATGCGGTGAGCGCCCGGCACCAGAAGGTGGATGTTCCCGCTTCCAAGCTGAAGCTGGAGATTGCCCGCATTCTCAAGGAAGAGGGTTATATCTCCAACTACAAGGCCTCGGAAGAGGAAGGCCACAAGATTTTGCGTATCTACCTCAAGTACGGGAACAACAATGAGGCTACGATCTCGAATGTGGCCCGCGTTTCCCGGCCGGGTTGCCGGGTTTATGTGCGGCGCACCGAGATTCCGCGCGTGCTGGGAGGCATGGGCATCAACATTCTCACCACTCCCCGCGGCGTCATGACCGGCCGACAGGCGCGGAAGCAGGGCCTCGGAGGCGAACTCCTCTGTGAGGTTTGGTAGCAGGATCGCCTCTTCGCCTTTGGCTCTTGGTCAAAGACGACAGACAAGGGATCGAAGCCCGCAGCGCCCAGGGCTAAGCGCGAAGGGCCAAACGAAGAAGGCTGAGAGCTGAGCTTATGTCACGAATTGGACGAAAGCCGATCCCGCTCCCCAAGGGGGTTACGGTCAAAATCGAGGGCAGCACGGTTGCCGTGCAGGGGCCCAAGGGCAAGCTGGATACGCAGCTTCCCGCCGGCATCCGAATCGAGCAGCAGGATGGAAACTTGGTGGCGGTTCGCGAAAACGACTCGCAGGCCGCCGTTCATGGCTTGGCCCGCGCCCTGGTCAACAACGCCGTCGAAGGAGTCACCAAGGGCTGGACCAAGGAACTGGAGATTGTGGGCATCGGATATCGCGCCGAATTGAAGGGCAAAGGCACGGTGGTCTTCAGCCTGGGCTATTCCCATCCCATTGAGTATCCGCTGCCCACCGGCATCGAGGTGGCCGTCGATCCCAAGCAGACCAAGCTGTCGGTGACCGGCATCGATCGTCAGAAAGTCGGCCAAGTTTCCGCCGAAATGCGCAGCCTGCGTCCGCCCGACCCGTACAAGAATAAAGGTGTGCGTTACGCCGGCGAGCGCCTGAAGAAGAAGGTGGGCAAGACCGGAGCGAAGTGATCCCCCTGCCATCACCCTGAAGCGGGCGAGGGATGGGGTCAGAATCCCCGAGGACTGAAAAGAAAATGCTGACACAGTCATCTAAGAACGCAAATCGGCGGCACGTGCATGAGCGGATCCGCAAGAAGATCCTGGGCACGGCCGAGCGTCCGCGCCTGAATGTGTACCGTTCGCTGAACCACATTTATGTGCAGCTGATTGACGACCTGAAGGGCTCAACCCTGGTCTCGGCGCATTCGGCGGAGGGCAAGAAGGGCGAGAGCCGCACCGGCGGCAACCTGGCCGCGGCCAAGGACGTCGGCAAGGTCATCGCCGAGCGCGCCAAAGCCAAAGGAATCGAGAAGGTGGTATTCGACCGGGGCGGCTATATTTACCACGGCCGGGTCAAGGCCCTGGCCGAATCCGCTCGCGAGGCAGGATTGAAGTTCTAGGAAATGAAGGAATTCATGAGGCATCATGCCAACGATCATTAAGAAGCTCGACGCGAACTCCTACCAGCTCAAAGACCAGGTGGTCGCCATTAACCGCGTCACCAAGGTAGTCAAGGGAGGTAAGAATCTCTCCTTTGCGGCCTTGGTGGTGGTGGGCGATCCGAGCGCAGCGGTGGTCGGCTACGGCTCGGGGAAAGCCAAAGAAGTTCCCCAGGCCATCCGCAAGGGGATCGAGTCGGCCAAGAAGAACCTGATCCGGGTCAACCTCACCCAAACCAGCATCCCGCACATGGTTCTCGGTCGCTTTGGTTCGGGCAAAGTGCTGCTCAAGCCGGCTCCGGAAGGCACCGGGGTGATCGCCGGCGGCGCCGTGCGCGCGGTCATGACCTCCGCGGGAGTGCAGAACGTGCTCACCAAATCGATTGGCACCACCAACCCGCACAACGTGATCAAGGCGACCTTTGACGCGCTCAAGCACCTGAGGAACCGGCGCGACGTGGCCGCCATGCGGGGCAAGACCGAAGAGGAACTGTAATGATGGCAAAGGCGAAGGCATCGAATGCGGGCGAAGGCAAGCTCCAGCTCAAGTGGGTGAGGTCGGCAATTTGTGCGCCGATCAAGCAAAAACTCGTGGTGAAGGGCCTNNTAATGGAAAAATCGATCATGAATCTTTCGAATATTCGAGCCCCGAAGAAGGCAGCGGAGAACAAAAAGCGAGTGGGCCGTGGCATGGGATCCGGAATGGGCAAGACCTCTGCCCGCGGACATAAAGGCCAACGCTCGCGCAGCGGGTCGCGCATGATGCGCGGCTTTGAAGGCGGCCAGATGCCGCTGCACCGCCGCATGCCCAAGCGCGGTTTCACCAATATTTTCCGCAAGGAATTCAACATCGTGAATCTGGACAAGCTGTCCGGGTTGGGCGAAACCACCATCACGCCGGAGGTGTTGCGCAAAGCCGGAGTGATCAAGACCAAGCATCCCGTCAAGATTCTGGGCGACGGGGAACTCTCCGTCGCGCTTACCATCCACGCCCACAAATTTTCCAAGTCGGCCCAGGAGAAAATCACCAAGGCCGGCGGCAAGTTCGAGGTCTTGCAGTAATGTGGGAGAAGTTCTCCAACATTTTTCGCATTCCTGACCTGCGCCGGCGCATCGGGTTCACGCTCGCCATGCTGGCGGTGTACCGGCTGGGCGGCCACATTCCCACTCCGGGGGTGAACGCCGAAAGGCTGCAGCAATACTTTGAGCAGAACCGCGGCAGCTTTCTGGGACTGGTCGACATGTTCTCCGGCGGCCAGCTCAAGCGTTTGACCGTTTTCGCCCTGGGCATCATGCCCTACATCACGGCGTCCATCATTTTGCAACTCCTGACCGTGGTGTATGAGCCGCTGGCCAAGCTGCAGAAGGAAGGCGAGCTGGGACGCAAGAAAATTACCCAGTGGACGCGCTATCTGACCTTCGCGCTGAGCTCGGTTCAGTCTCTGGGCATTGCCTGGCAACTGGAGAAGACCGGAGACTTCGTCATCAATCCGGGCGCCAGTTTCATCCTGATGACCATGCTGACGCTGACCACGGGAAGCGTATTCGTCATGTGGCTGGGCGAGCAGATCACCGAGCGCGGCATCGGCAACGGCATGTCGCTGCTGATCTTTGCCGGCATCGTTTCCGGACTGCCGAGGGGTATCGCCGATCTGTTCGATAAGGTGAAGAACGACGCCTGGGGCACCTTTACCGGGCCGGCCATCGTCCTGCTGGTGGGGTTGATGGTCGCGGTGGTGGCCTTCATCGTTTACGTGGAACGCAGCGAACGCCGCATTCCGGTGCAGTACGCGAAACGGGTGGTCGGGCGCAAGGTGATGGGAGGCCAGTCGACACACTTGCCTTTGCGGGTGAACGCCGGCGGGGTGATGCCGGTAATCTTTGCGTCTTCGATTTTGACCC
Source organism: Acidobacteriaceae bacterium (assembly GCA_003132825.1). Taxonomy (GTDB): domain Bacteria; phylum Acidobacteriota; class Terriglobia; order Terriglobales; family Acidobacteriaceae; genus PALSA-270. The sequence goes on along the minus strand of PKYX01000212.1, from coordinate 6,600 downwards.
TGCCGCAGACGGTGGGCTACGGGCTGCGCGACAACCGCTACTTCGGTGGGCTCATCCACGCGCTCGGCTGGGGCGAACCGCTCTACACCCTGCTCTACGCGGTGGGGATCATCTTCTTCGCCTACTTTTACGTGTCCATCGTGTTCAATCCCAACGAGGTCGCGGACAACATGCGGAAGTACGGCGGATTTATTCCTGGTATCCGTCCGGGAAGACGCACCGCCGACCACATCAACGAAATTCTGACCCGCATCACGCTGGTGGGCGCGCTCTATCTGATCATCATTTCCTTTCTTCCTGAATGGATGATTGCGGGCATTCACCTGAACCATTTGCCGGGAGCGCTCGGAGCATTCTTTGAACGCCTGCCCGCGTGGGTGACCAATGGTTTGGGTGTGACTTTCTATTTCGGTGGTACCTCGCTGCTGATTGTGGTGGGCGTCGCCATGGACACGGTGACGCAGGTCGAAGCGCAGCTCGTCATGCGCCATTACGACGGCTTTACTCCGCGCAGCGGACGCATTCGCGGCCGCCGCTCTTGGACGTGAAAGTGGCGGCTGCCCAGGGGACGGACTGAGGTTGTGCTGTGCTCGTGAGACCGGACTAGACGCACACGGGGGGCAGTTTCATGCAGCAGGCAGCCTCGCGCAACATCGGACCGATCGTCTTGCTGGGCTCCCCGGGCGCCGGCAAGGGCACGCAGGCCAAACGGATCGCGGTGCGCTACTGCATCCCGCAGATCTCGACCGGAGATCTGCTGCGGGACAACGTGCAGCGCTCGACCGAACTTGGTGCGCTGGCCAAGGACGTGATGGCGCGGGGCGAGTTGGTGTCCGATAACCTGGTCTGCGATATGGTTCGCGACCGGCTGCGTCAGNNCAGGCGGGATGGCTGGACGCGTTTCTGGATCGCGAGTTCTTTGAAAACTCCCGTGCGGGCGACAACCCGCCGATTGTGATCCTGATTGACGTGGATTATAATCAGTTGTTGAGCCGGCTCACCGGACGTAGAACTTGTCCCACCTGTGGACGGATCTATAACGTCCATCTCCAGCCCCCCCGCGTCGCGGAGACTTGCGACCTGGATGGTTCCAGGCTGGTTACCCGCGAAGATGACAGCGATGCAGTGATCCGGGAGCGTCTGACTGCCTACGAGCAGCAGACCCGCCCGGTGGCGGAGTACTACCGGCGGAGTGGGCGCCTGGTCTGGGTGGACGGCAGCATGCCGGTGGACCAGGTGACGGAGCACGTTTTTCAGGAGATTGAGCGCCACGGCGTTATCACCGCCGAAGGTGGCTAAGAAATGGCGATTGTCTGCAAATCAGCGGCGGAGATCGAGAAGATGCGGCACAGCGGACGCATCGTCCGGGAAGTGCTCGATCACGTCCAGGCCCGGGTGGCTCCCGGGGTCACCACCATGGAGCTGGAACGCGCTGCCGAGCAGAAGATGAAGGAACTGGGGGCTAAGTCGGCATTCAAGGGTTACTACGACTATCCTTGCGTGCTCTGCACCTCGATCAATGAGGAAATCGTCCATGGCATCCCTTCCGAGAAGCGGGCGCTTAAGGCGGGCGACATTGTTTCCATCGACTGCGGTGTGGTGGTGGATGGCTATTACGGCGATGCCGCTGTCACGGTTCCGGTGGATGGATCGATCACCGAGGAGCGACGCAAGCTGCTCGAGGTCACCGAAGCCTCGCTGTATAAGGGCATCGAGCAGGCGCGAATTGGCAATGCCGTCGGAGATGTGGGCGCTGCCGTCCAGGAATTTGTGGAAGCCAACGGCTTCAGCGTGGTGCGGGAATTTGTGGGCCACGGCATTGGGACGCGACTGCATGAAGAGCCGCAAGTGCCGAACTTTGGTTTGAAAGGGCATGGCGCCCGCTTGCGGGAGGGTATGGTGCTGGCCATCGAGCCCATGGTGAATACCGGAGATCCCGGAGCCCGCGTGCTGGACGACAAATGGACTGCGGTGACCGCCGACGGCAGTTCGAGCGCGCACTTCGAGCACTGCGTTGCGGTTACCAAAGATGGTCCAATGATTTTGACCCAGTAATGGTTGGGTCGAGTGGGCGTAAGCCAAGCGGGAGCGAGCTCGCGAAATTGCTGGCATGGCGAGCGGAGCCGCAGCAGTAACTCAAGGAGTCGATGAGCAAAGAAGACGCGATTGAAGTGATGGCGACGGTGCTCGAGCCGCTGCCGAACGCCATGTTCCGGGTGGAGCTGGAAAACAAACATCGGGTGCTGGCGCACGTTTCCGGTAAGATGCGGAAGAATTTCATCCGCATCCTGCCCGGCGACAAAGTGGCGGTTGAGCTTTCGCCCTACGACCTGAATCGCGGACGCATCGTTTATCGCTACAAATAACCGTCTTGCTTCCCCCGCAGCCTCGAGCTGAGGGCGGAGAACTGACGGACGAGAGTGGGTCTTATGAAAGTGCGAGCATCGGTCAAGAAAATTTGCGACAAGTGCAAGGTCATCCACCGTAAGGGTGTGGTGCGGGTAATCTGCACCAATTCGAAACATAAGCAGCGGCAAGGCTAGAGGAGCACTATGGCACGTATTGCAGGCGTCGATCTTCCGCGGAACAAGCACGTGAACGTCGCGCTGACTTATATCTACGGCATTGGCCATCCGCGCTCGGCCCGCATTTTGGAGGCGGCCAAGGTGGATGCCATGAAAAAGGTCCAGGACCTCGGCGAAGACGAGGTGAACCGTATCCGCCAAGTGATCGAGGCCGAGGGTATGGTGGAAGGCGATCTGCGCAAAGACATTTCGATGAANNGGCCAGCGCACCCACACCAACGCGCGAACCCGCAAAGGTCCGCGTAAGGGTACGGTGGCGCAGAAAAAGAAAACGGCGACCAAGACCTAAGCAGGTGATCGGGTCATCGCGACTCGGGTTCTGGCGAATGACCGGCGACTGAAATTCGAAGGACAGATAACTCCTATGGCAAAACCAGCAGCGGCAGGCGGCGCAGCGACGCCGGAGAAAAAAGGCAAGAAGAAGGTATTCAAGAAGAAGGAGCGCAAGCACGTCCCGTTTGGCGTGGCGCACATCCAGGCTTCGTTCAACAACACGATTGTGACCATCAGCGATCCGGCGGGCAATGTGCTCGCCTGGAAGAGTTCGGGCTCGCTGGGCTTTCGCGGATCGCGCAAGGGCACGCCCTTTGCCGCGCAACAGGCCGCCTCGAATGCCGCCAATATGGCGCGGGATCACGGTGTCCGTACCGTCGAAGTGCGGGTCAGCGGCCCGGGCTCCGGACGCGAGTCCGCCATACGCGCCCTGGCGGCCTCAGGCATCGAAGTTCGCAATATCAAGGATTCCACGCCCATTCCGCACAACGGTTGCCGTCCGCCGAAGCGCCGAAGGGTTTGAGGGCAGTTCTCAGTGCCCGGTTCTCCGTAACGAACTAGGGGTTCTGAAAACTGAGATTTGATTTTCAACCGGGAAGAAGGGAAGCCAGTCCTGTAAACCGGTTTTAAGGAGAAGAAAACTTGGCACGTTATACCGATCCCGTCTGCCGTCTGTGTCGCCGCGAGGGTATGAAGCTGTTCCTCAAAGGCGCCAAGTGCTTCACCGATAAGTGTCCCATCGAGAAGCGTAATTTTGCTCCTGGCCAGCATGGCAAGGACCGCAAGGCGAAAATTGTGGGCTATGGCCTGCAACTGCGCGAAAAGCAGAAAACCAAGCGCATTTACTTTACCCAGGAAGGCCAGTTCCGCAACTACTTTGAGAAGGCGGCGCGCTCCAAGGGTGTGACCGGCGAGCTGCTTCTGCAGCAACTCGAGCGGCGCCTGGACAACGTCGTGTACCGCATGGGTTTAGGTTCGTCCCGGCGCCAGGCGCGGCAGTTGGTGCGCCACGGACACGTCGCGGTCAACGGACGCAAGGTCAACATTCCTTCCTACGAAGTGAGTGTGGGCGAGGAGATTGCCATTCGCGAGGGTAGCCTCAAGCTGGCGATTCTGGAGCAGGCCAAAGAATTCGCCAGCCACCAGAATGCTCCCACCTGGCTCGAGATTGATCGCGACAATTACAAGGGCCGGGTGCTTTCTCTGCCCAAGCGCGAAGACATCAACCAGCCGGTGAATGAACAGTTGATCGTCGAACTGTATAGTAAGTAAGGTAGGGGTTGGGCCGTTAGTCGCGGGAGGGCTCTAAGCGAGCACCACGCGGGTAGGACGACCCACGAGCTACGAAGTTTTTTCGGTCCGTTTTTCGAGCCGGATCAGCCGGTGCGTGGCGCTTGACCTGAGTTTGGACCAACCCAGGGAGCCGACACCGAGCCCAACGGCCGAAGGAGAACAACGCAATGCTTTGGAAAGGTTTTCAAAAACCGAAACGTCTGGCTGTCGACACTTCCACCCTCACTGACAAGTACGGCATCTTCTGGGCGCAGCCGTTCGAGCGCGGCTTCGGCACCACGATCGGCAACGCCCTGCGGCGGGTGCTGCTGTCCTCGATTGAAGGCGCGGCGATCACTGCCGTAAAAATCGAAGGCGTGCTGCACGAGTTCCAGTCGATTACCGGCGTGGTCGAGGACGCCACCGACATCATCCTGAACTTGAAGCAGATTCCCTTCAAGTTGAGCGGCGATGCGCCAAAAGCCATCTACCTGCGCGCCGATCAGCCGGGCGTGGTCACTTCGGGGATGATCGAGGCCGACGCCGACGTCGAAGTGCTGGACAAAGACGTATACATCGCCACCGTCAGCGAAGGCGGCAAGCTCGATATGGAAATGCGCCTGAAACGCGGCCGCGGCTACGTCTCGGCCGACAAGAATTTCGACGAAGATCTGGGCATCGGTTTCATTCCCATCGATTCCGTACATTCCCCGGTGCGCAAGTGCAACTACAGCGTGGAAGCGGCGCGTCTCGGCCAGATTACCGACTATGACAAGCTCACCCTCGAGGTGTGGACCAACGGCTCCATCCTCCCGGCCGATTCCATCGGCTTGGCGGCCAAGCTGCTGAAGGACCACATGAACATCTTCATCAACTTCGAGGAGGACATCGAGACTTCCAGTTCCACCGACGATCGCAAGCCGGAGATTCGCAACGAGAATCTCAACCGCTCGGTCGAGGAACTCGAGCTTTCCGTGCGCAGCTACAACTGTCTGAAGAACGCGAACATTCAGANNCCATGGGTCTGAGCCTGGGCATGAAGATCGACGAGCATGGCAATGCCGTGCCCGGCCCAACCTCGAACCAAGTGCTGCCGGCATCGGCCTACGGCGCTGACAACGATCTGTAACCAGGGATTGGGGAGACGGATTTTCGATCCGTCTCCACTTCCAAGTTTGTCATTCCGAGCGCAGCGCGGGGTCTGCTTTTGCTGGCCGCCCGGGAACAAAGGATTCTGACATGCGTCACAAAGTAGCAGGGTGGAAACTCGGGCGTAACACCAGCCACCGCCGCTCGTTGCTGCGGAACCTGGTCACTTCGCTCATTCTCGAAGAGCGCATCGAGACCACGGTGCCCAAGGCCAAAGCCATGCGTCCCCGGGTGGAGAAAATGATCACTCTCGGCAAGCGGGGCGATTTGGCGGCGCGGCGTCAAGCCCACGCCTACCTCATGACCAGCGCGGCGGTGGACAAACTGTTTGAGACCATTGGCCCGCGTTTCGGCGACCGGGAGGGCGGCTTTGTCCGCATCGTCCGCCTGGGCTGGCGAAAAGGAGATGGCGCCGACAAGGTTTTCGTCGAGCTGCTGGGCAGCGAGAAACTGCAGGAAGAAAAACGCCAGAAGCGAGTCGAAACCCGTGCCAAGCGCGCCGCCGAGATGAAGAAGAGCATGGAAGAATCGGAAGCCGAAACCCAGGCGAGCGGGGCCTCCGGACCGGCCGAAGACGGAGAGAAAAAAGAATAGCGTGGGGCGGGGCGGGGCCCTCCCTGGCCCCGCGCGCCGCACCGCTCAGTCTCGACTCCGGCCCGCTCGGCGCGGTCGCTTCGGCCCCTTTTCGGTCTCCGTATCACGTCCGTAACCCCGCATCCTCTCCCCTCCGCGTTACACTGCGAATACGGCAATGCAATACTCGCGCACACAAATCGCCATCGCGGCAGGCGCCGGAGTGTTGCTAGTACTGATTTTTTTCGGCTATCTGATTTGGCTGAGCAATCAGGGACCGGTGGTTTCCCGGTCCGAGGAACGCGATCCGCTTTCCGGCATCCCTCTCTCGATTGCTCTTAACCCGCTGCGCGACCGCGCTTCCGAGCGGGTTGCGGCGCAGTTCATGCGCGCCATGCGTGACGGCCGTTGCCGAGAGCAGCTGGCGGTTTGGGAAAAAGACTATCGAAAGAACTATGCGAACTTCCTTTGTGATTCCGAAGCCCGACACCCGCTGCTTTCCTGGGACATGGCTGAATGGGAGGACGCTCCGCCGCTGCGCATTCTCCACTATCGCGGCACCCGGTTGAACGCCCCCGCAGAGAAATCCACCTACCAGGAACTGTTTTCTGTCACCCTCGAAAATAAAGGCGGCGAGTGGGTGGTGACCAAGTACGACGCCATGTATTGAAGCCAGCCCGCCGGCCGCTGGTCGATGACGAACTGGCCGATCAGCTGCTGGGCAAGGCCCAGGCGCAGGGCGCGGAGC
>PKYX01000147.1 GCA_003132825.1 Acidobacteriaceae bacterium | reverse complement strand
TTTTCAGTGACGGTCTCCAGGTCGCACGCGATCTAGGCGATGAGGCCTACCAGGCGCTTTGTCTGAACGCCATTGGCGGCCTTCATCTCGACAAAGGCGAGTATCAGGACGCCCTGACGTACCTGGAGCAGGCCTATGATTTGCGCCAGAAAATGAACGTGCCGGAGGATATGGCCGATTCCCTCCACAACCTAGCCGAGGCCAACGCGAAGCTCGGGCAATATGACACGGCTCTTTCCGAATACTTAAAGGCGATCGAAATGCGGCGCGGCATGTCCGACCAGCACGGAATGGCGGTTGAATCCGAAAGCATGGCCGCGATCTTTGCGGCACAAGGACGTTACGGAGCCGCGCTCGGAGCCATGCAGGATGCGGTAAAGACTTTTCAAGACATCAAAGAGCGCACGACTTTTACTGTGGAGGCGACGGCTGGCTTAGGTGGCATTCTGGCTCAGGCGGGGCGCGGCGATGAAGGACAGAAGGACGTTGAAGACGCGTTGAACATTGCGCACGAAATCAAGGATGACGCGGTCGCTTCCTTGGCCCTGAACTGGCTGGGCGACACGTACTTTTACAAGGGGGATTATGCCAACGCTCGCCAGCAGTACGAACGCGCCCTGCAGACTGCTTCCCATGACGCCAATCGCGAGCAAATTTTGCTCTCGAAAGTTGGGCTAGCCAGGGTGGATGTCAAGCAAGGACGGCAACAGGCGGCGATCAGCTCTCTGCGAAAACTGTCTCAGGATGCCGATTCGCTCGGCCTGCAATCGCTTTCGGTAGAGTGTTCGGTTTATCTCGCGGAAGCCATGGTCGCGAGCCGGGACTTCAAGAATGCTCGGCAGGAACTTGACCGTGCCCTGGCGAGATCGGAAAAGCTCGGCTTACGGGTGCTCGAGGTAAAGGTGCATTACCTGATTGCCTCGTCTCTCATGCAGACGGGGAACGCAAAGGAAGCAACGCCGCACTATCGCGAAGTGGTCCGGACGCTTGAAGCAATCAGCAAGGAAGATGGCTCCGCCCGGTTGCTGGAGCGAGCTGATCTGCAGGGCATCTACCGCGAATCCATGAAATCCTTCCAAGGTGTGAACTAGCTGCGGGCGACCGTTCCGTGCCATCTTACTTTTCACCCAGCAGCTCGCGTGCCTGGTTCTCCGGGGGCAGCGGCGCAGTCGGCACCTACCGTTCGCTCACCGTAGTATGTTCTTCCCTCCGCCGCGGAATCCGCATCCAAAATGGTGCCCCCTTGGCCTTACATCCAGCTGCAGGTGGTCTGGGGAAATCTGTTCTGGTTGGAGTATTCAAGGGGGGGTGAGAGCCTCGCTGGCTGAGGACCGCGGGATGGCTCGGGTTGCCCCTGTCGGCTTTCGCCTACCGGGCATCTTGCTTTCGAAGACGAGACGATGGAAGAGGCGCGATCCCATTCGAGCCCCCTTGGGAGGGCCCCGTCCGGGTACGCCATTTCAAGCATTCGGTTCTTGTGAACCGAAACCTTTGCCAAGAGCAAGAAAGGCCGGGCCTATTTTGGCGCCCGGCCAGACTGCTGAGTCTCGGTTATCAATTGCCCTTTCCCGACAGGGACACAGTTTGCGGACTCGAAAGCGCATTGTCGGTGATCGTCAAGGTGCCCGAACGGGTCGTCTTGGCCGAAGGATCGAACGTGACGGTGATGGTACAACTGGCATTTACCGCCAGCGAGGCCGGGCAGGTACTGGTCTTGAAGTCCGTCGATCCGCTCACGCTGACGTTCTGGATCAGCAAGGGCGTGGTGCCGGTGCTCGTCAGAATGACGGTTTTCGTTGAACTCGTGTTCTCTTTCTGCGTTCCAAAGCTCAGCTGGCTCGCGCTCAGCTTGGCCTTGGGATTGATGACGGTGCCGCTCAAGTTCACCAACGCCGGACTCCCGGCGAGGTTGTAGGCGATGCCCAGAACGGCGGAGCCCGGCCCCAAGTCTTGAGCAAAAAGCTCCACTCGGATGCTGCAACTCTGTCCCGCCTTAAGCGTTCCGCCGCATTGAGTGAAATATCCGTAGTCTTTTCCTGACCCAGGGCCGTAATTGAAGTAGATGTCGGTAATCTTCAACGGCGAAGCGCTGACGTTTTTGACCGCCAGGTTCAAGTCGGTTCGACTGGTCAGATCTACCACGCCGAACGGTAGGTTTCCCGGCAGAACGCTGAGCTGACCGGTCACCGTTAGCGTCACGGCCGGACTGGCGACGCCGAGGAGCGTGGCTGTAATGTTTGTACTGCCGGGCGCGACGCCAGTGGCGACGCCGCCCGGGGCGATGGTAGCAGCGGAGATGTTTGTGGAAGCCCAAGTCGCGCTGCCGGTCAGATTCTGCGTGGAGTGATTGCTGTAGGTGCCAATTGCGGTGAAGGACTGCGTCTGGCCGGCGATAATCGAGGGTGACGTCGGTGTGACCGCAATGGAGGTCAGCACCGGCGCAGTCACGGAGAGCACCGACGCCGGACTTGTGACCCCGAGCAGAGCGGCCGTGATGTTTGTTGTGGAACCGGCGGTGACTCCGGTGGCGAGACCGCCCGCGGCAATCGTCGCCACTCCGGTGCNNTTCCAGGTTACACCGCCGGTGAGCACCTGTGTGCTGCTGTCGCTGTATGTCCCGGTCGCGACGAACTGCAGGGTCCGCCCAGCGGGGACCGAGGCCGGGCTCGGGGTGACTGCGATGGACTGCAATACCGCCGGGAGCACAGTCAGAGTGAAGGGTTGCTGCACCGCATCTGGGCCGGCTGTGTTATGGGCGGTGAAAGTAATGATGTAAGTGTTCGCCGTCCCCGCGGCCGGGATCCCGCTCAGCGTGCCCGTACCATCGTGGTTGTCCACGAAAGTCAAGCCGTTCGGCAGAGCCACTCCGCCTTGCGTAAGGCTGGGAATCGGAGTGCCCAACGCCGTCACCGTGAAGGTACCGGGCAGGCCCGCGGTAAATGTGGCGCTAGCCGGGCTGGTCAAGGAAGAGGCTTGCGCGGTTACCGAAGTAGCGACAAACTCCGAGAAGCTCTTGGCGTGTCCGGTCACGGTCCCATCGATGGTCTGCGGACTGTAGGAAACGAATATGTTCTGCAGGTTGTTCGAGGTGACGAAGCCGCCGGCTTGATCCGTGTTTGTATCGGTGCTGACAAAGGTGAACGAGTTCACCTCCGGTGTCGACGTGACGACTGCCGTAACGTTAAAGCCCGAATCGGCGTTCGAAAGAATCCTCACCGTTTGCCCAACGGTGGTCGCGCACTCGCCCGTACAGGTGACCGTCGCCGCGGATCCGTTGCCGCTGATGCTGGCAATCGGCGACAAGAGAGGATCGCCTTGGACCAGGCCCGGGGTCGTCGGCTGGATGGTGTTCTCGAAGGCTGTCTTGATGTCGATGCCAGCAGTGCTTGGGTCATCGGTCGGGGGGCAAACTACCGCCGTCGGAGGATTGCCCAACGGCAGCTGAAAGCAGGAGGCTGAATAGACGATGCAATTGCCCCCGGTTCCGTCGTACATCTGGCATTCCGAACCGGCAAACGATGTACCGGCAACCAGCGCTTCAAAATCCGTGGGGCTGATGGTAATCGCCGAGACTACCATCTCGACGTTGGAAGTGTTTCCCGTTTCATACGTCACGGCATAGGTGTGGTTGCCGAAGGGGAAAATCGTTGGCGTACCGGCCGGCTGCAAGGGTTGCTGCTGCGTGGCCACGGTATGCGGGGTGAAGGTCCACGCCAGGATTTCCTGATTCTCGACAGCGCCGCCACTGGCGCCGGTGAACCCCACGTAGGCACTGTCAGTAGCGCTCCCGCTGTTCTGCAAGGTCATATAGTGCGTAAGATCAGCGGTCGTGGTGATAGCCGCGGTTGCCGCGGCGGTGCACCCTGTTCCTGCGGCTGCGACATCCGCTGCTGTACATGGGGTGTGCGTCCCGGTAACAAACGGAGGATCGATGAACACCTGCCACTGATTGGGCGTCGCTCCGCTTGCTCCGGAATATTCAATTACAGCCTGGTGCACGCTTCCGTCCGACAGCGAGATCGCGGCGAGACTGGAATTAACCAAATCGGTATTGATCGCCGGCGCCGAAGTAACTAGATCCGTGACCGGACATTTGGCGTGACTCGGTGAATTTGGCTGCCCCACACCGCTTAAAAGTCCGCAGCTTTGCATGGCGATGTGATTATTGTTGGGATCAAAATCATTCTTGAATGTGTCGAACTCGACGGCCAGGCTGTTGTCAATTCCTCCATACCCCAAACATCCGCCAATGGTCGCGCTGATGTCGAGCCCCGAACCAACGGCCACACAGGTCCCATCGTTCGTATCGTTTTCATCGCTCCCTCCGCCCGAGGCATTCTGAATGACGAATGCGATTCCATCTCCCGGCGTCACGCCCGAAGGGGGTGTCAATCGAAACGCCACATAAGCGGTGAAGCCATTCAGAACCTTCTGCGGCACGGCGAACCATGCGCTCGAATACTCGCTCCCTCCGTCCGAAATCTGCAGCGTTGTATGAGTGCTTATCGTATTGGGGGGATCGGAAGGATTGGGATCGACGAAAGGGGGATAGGTGTCCTGAAACAGCAGCGGAAAGCCCGCATCTTGGCCCTCGCCAGTTGTGTTATTGAAGCAAAATAAACTGCTTCCAGCGCTGGAAGCTGTGCAGGTGTAACTGGGAGTCAGGCCGTCAAAATCATAATAGGTGACCTGTTGCGCGGCCGCCCAATTGGGCAGGAGGCAAACCACCGCGATGGCGAAACTGGCGAACAACAAATGCTTGCGGGTGCGGAGGGTCATGGGTCTTTCCTTTCGGAACATGCGACAGAATCCATTGCTGCCCAGAAACCGGCGCCTGGCACGCGGACGGGCAATACCTCGTCTCCATTCCGCGCCAACAGCACGGTTCGCACTAGAAAGGATTGGGCGGGCGTCAAGAAAGCTTCAGGTCTGAAATGCGATCTGAAAACGCTGGGAGAACCAGCAACAGACTGGTAGGAACTGTATCCGCCGTTATGTCCTAAGTCAAGGGTTTCACAGGAGGTTGGGGAACAGCGGCTGCACTGTTTGTGCAAACCAATGCACTCTAGGAGTTTCCTCGGTTGGGCGCCCGGGAGCAGGATCGAGTTCATTCCGCGGGGACGGTGTCGGAATATTGAAAAAACTGATCCACGTGGGTGACCTGGAGCGCGGTGCGTACGCGCGGGTTCACTCCCACCAGCAGAAGGCCGTGGCCCTCCTTCTGATGGGTCACGTAAGCCCCCACCAGCGCGCCAATTCCCGCCGAGTCCGCGTAGGGGACGTTGGTAAAATCGAGAACCAGCAGGTGGGAATGGTCAGCCCGAACCCGGGATTGGAAATCGAAGAGATTGGAGATCACGAGTGGTCCGGTGAGGCGCAGAATCCGCCGTCCACCATCCGCGGCAGACACATCGTCAATTAGGAGAGGGCTGTCTCTCATGGCGAGCTATGCTAGCGCGAAGGCAGGTTCCTTTTGTTACAACCAGGTTAATTCTCCGGCCCGCGCCCTTCCCGATATCCTCGGTCTAAGATCTGCCGGCGGCGCGAGCGGGCCGTCTGGCGCGGTCGAGGACAGTGATGCCACGGCAGAGAAAACCAAAGTACTGGTTCGAAATTGGGAACCTCGCAGTGCGACCGGATCGAGCGCCGCCAACGCATCTGAAAGCAAAGCAGATAGGGGCGATCTCGAAGACCTTTCGCATTGCATCGGAACCCTTTATTGTCTCGATAAAAAAATGCGATTGGACAGGCCTGGACCCACTCGGTAGCGTCAAAGCATGGATTCAGCGCCTGCAGCGGACAAAGCCAACGTTGATTTTCTACACGAAATCGGCAGCCGCATGGCGGCCGCGGAGCCGCTCGAGGATGTTCTCGGCCGCGTCGTCGATTTCACCACCGCGGTCGTGAAGTGCGACTCTTGTTTTGTCTACGTCCTCGAGGATGGGGATCTGGTCCTGCGGGCTTCGAAGAATCCTCATCAAGAGGTGGTCAATCGTCTCAAACTGCACATGGGGCAGGGAATTACCGGCTGGGTGGCGGAGCACCGCGAGCCCGTTGCCGTATCGCGGGATGCTTCTCGGGATCCCCGCTTCCAATATTTCAACGAACTCCCCGAAGACACCTATGAAGCATTTCTTTCCGTCCCTTTGCTGTCCCGGGGACGACTGGTCGGGGTCATCAATGTGCAGCATCGCCAGCCGCATGTTCACAACGCGGAGGAGATTCGTCTGATTTCGACCATCGGGTTTCTGGTCGGAGCTGAGATCGAGATGGCCCGCCTCGAAAGCGAAAACTCCAACCTCTACGAACTTCTCGAAACCCGCAAGCTGATCGAGCGCGCCAAGGGAATTCTGCAGCGCGATCTCGGCCTCGATGAAGAACACGCTTATCTCGCCTTGCAGCAGCAAAGCCGTCGCACGCGCCAGCGTCTCAAGGACATCGCCGAGGCCATCGTTCTGACCGATCAGGTGAAGCGCGGCTCGCAGACCAACTAGGCAGCCGTCCCGCATCCTGCATTCCGAAGCCCGCCCTCAAAATTCTCCTCGCGTCCTCTCCTCATATTCTCTCCTCGTGGGCCCCCGCGTAGATGCATTGGGCTGGGTGCTTTCTTCACGAGGCTTCAAGGGGTCCTCCAATTTCCCGCGAAACCCTCAACTGCGAGCGCCCGCCCTCGCCAACGGATAAGAGCTTGACACGGGTAACGCCAGCCTGTAAGGTAACACTGTTACGTTAACACTGTTAAGGAAAGGGCCAGCGTTATGGGAGTGCAGGAACGGCGTGAACGGGAACGCCTCGAGACGCGCGACAAAATCCTCGACGCCGCGCGCGAGCTGTTCATCAACGAAGGCTACGAGGGCGTCTCCATGCGCAAGGTGGCCCGCAAGATCGAGTATTCCCCCACCGCCATTTACGGCCACTTTGCCGACAAAGAAGATCTTTTCCTGCAGCTATGCCATTCCGATTTCCAACGTCTGGCCCAATCGTTCACCCGTCTGGCGCAGGTGAGAGACCCGGTCGAGCGCCTGCGCAAAATCGGCCAGGCTTACGCCGAGTTTGCGCTGTCGAATCCCAACCACTACCGCATGATGTTCATGACGGCGCATCCTCAGATTCCGGACGCTACGGAAAAAAAGATGGGGAAAGGCAATCCCGAGGAGGACGCCTACGCGTTTCTTCGCCAGATCGTTGCAGAAGCTCTCGAGGTGGATGCTTTCCGCGAAGACCTCACCGATGCCGATCTGATCGCGCAAACCCTTTGGGCGGGTACGCACGGAGTGGTTGCCCTGCAGATCGCCAAGTCCCGGGACCATTGGGTGCCCTGGCGATCGATCAAGAAACGGGTCGATCTCATGGTGGACGGTCTGCTGCGTGGCCTCTTAAGAAAGGCGGGGTGAGCCATGCCTCCCCTGGCAAGACGCAACCTGCTGCACGATAAAGTCCGATTGACGGTCACCCTGACCGGCATCGTGTTCGCGGTTGTGCTCATCGTGGTCGAACTGGGACTGTTCGTCGGCTTTACCGTCACCACCTCGAGCATCATCGACCGGTCGAATGTGGATCTGTGGGTGGTCTCAAAACACACTCCCTACATCGAGCAGGGATCGGCGTTTTCGGAACGGAAACTGTATCAAGTGCTGGCCACGCCCGGAGTAGCCTCGGCGGAAAAATACATTGTCCGCTTCGCTCAGTGGAAGACTCCGGACGGCGCGGAAGAGTCGGTGCAAGCCGTCGGTTTCAATCCCTACACCGGCGTCGGCGGTCCGTGGAACGTCGTGACCGGCAACGTGGCGGACCTGAAGACTCCTGACGCGGTGATGGTGGATGAGTTGTACAAGAAAAAACTAGGGGTAAACGGGGTTGGTGAAGTCTTTGAGATCAACGGCCGCCGCGCGCGCGTGGTGGGCTTTACCCGCGGCATTCGCGCTTTCACCACGACGCCGTACGTATTCACCAGCTTCAAGAACGCGCAAGGCTTCACCCGCATCGATGAAGATCAGACTTTCTTCATTCTGGTGCGCGCCGTTCCCGGGACGAATCTGCCGGTTCTGCAGCACGATCTGGAAGCCCGGGTGCGCGATATCGACGCGCTGACCACCCGCCAATTCAGCAGCATGACCCGGATCTACTGGATGTTTACCACCGGTGCGGGCGTGGCCGTGCTGATCGCGGCATTGCTCGGCCTGGTGGTGGGAGTGGTGGTGGTGGCGCAGACCATCTATGCCACGACCGTCGATCACATCCGCGAGTTCGGGACGCTCAAAGCAATGGGCGCGCCTAACCGCTACATCTACAAAGTGATTATCACGCAAGCCGGGATCAGTGCCGTCGCCGGCTACGGGTTGGCGATGGTGGTCAGCATTTTCATCGTGCGCGCCAGCCAGAGCGGTGGCGCAGCCATCCTCCTGCCCTGGCCGATGGCCGTCGGAATTTTCTTTCTGACCGTGCTGATGTGCGTGAGCGCGGCCATTGTGTCCATCAACAAAGTGACTCACCTGGACCCGGCCATCGTGTTCAAAGGCTGAGGCTAAACCGCAGGAGAAACCATGTTTATGAACCCGGCGATTACGGTTCGAGGCGTAACCAAGGTGTATGAAGAAGGTGCCAGCAAAGTCCCGGCGTTGCAGGGGATTGATCTCGACGTACTGCCCGGCGAAGTTGTCTTGCTGATGGGTCCCTCGGGAAGCGGCAAAACCACGCTGCTCTCCATCATGGGCTGCATTCTGAAAGCCACGTCGGGGAGGGTTACGATCGCGGGGATCGAGGCCAGCGCTCTCAGCGAGCGCGAGTTACCACGAATCCGTCTCGAACACATCGGCTTCGTATTCCAGGGATTCAACTTGTTTCCAACGCTGACGGTGGGGGAAAACGTGGAACTCGCCCTGGAGCTGAAAGACGTTCGCGGATCGAAAGCAAAGCAGG
This sequence comes from Acidobacteriaceae bacterium, assembly GCA_003132825.1. GTDB lineage: Bacteria > Acidobacteriota > Terriglobia > Terriglobales > Acidobacteriaceae > PALSA-270. The sequence continues at coordinate 12,085 of PKYX01000147.1, read as the reverse complement.
AGTCGCGGAGTCTGCTCGAGCAGGTGGGCCTGGAGCAGAAGTACGACACGTTTCCCTCCGATCTGAGCGGAGGCCAGAAGCAACGCGTTGCCATTGCACGCGCCCTCGCCGGCTCTCCGAGCGTAATCCTGGCGGACGAGCCGACCGCGGCTCTCGACTCTTCTACAGGCCGCAATGTCATGCAGATGATGCAGGATTTGGCCCACAAAAACGGCCGGGCGGTGGTGGTCGTGACCCATGACAGCCGCGTGCTCGAATTCGGAGACCGCACCGTGCGCATCGAAGACGGCAAGATCGTCGCGCCCTATGCCGCCGAGCAAACTCCCAAGATTCCGCCGCAGTGGGCGACCGCCCGAGGCGTCCCGACCGCCCGCGAGGCGTACTGATCGAAAGCCGAAGCAGTGATTTTTCAGGAGGTCCCAAGCCATGAAACGTAAAACTCTTCTCGTTGCAGCCATCCTCGTTCTAACCATTGTGACCACAACCCTGATCTGGGGCCATGACAAAACCTCGCCTGCCTCCGCCAAAGCCACGGCGTCCCCGAGCGACTGGACCATTGCCGGTCCCGGGCGGGTGGAGCCGGTTTCAGAAGACATCAAGCTGGCTGCCGAACTCAGCGGAAAGCTGAAAGCGATCTATGTGGAGGAAGGAAACCCGGTAAAGCGCGGACAAGTCCTGGCGCAGCTCGAGAATAACGACTACCGAGCTGAGGTCGAATCGGCGGAAGCCGACGTAAAGGCGAAAGAAGCCGGATTACGAAAAATAATCAACGGAGCGCGCCGGGAAGAGCGCCTGGAGGCGCTCGCCTCGGTCGACCAGGCCGACGCCGTGATGAGCAACGCCCGGGCAGAAATGATTCGGCACCAGAAGCTGTATTCCGCAGGGGTGATTTCCGAGGAGGACGCCGACACCTATGCCAAGGAATACCAAGTGGCCAAGGCTCAATACGAATCCAAAGTGCAGACTCACAGGCTGCTCGATGAGGATTCCCGGGAAGAGGACCGCTCAATGGCCGCCGCCGAGCTGCAAAATGCCCTGGGCAAACTCGACCAGGCGCGGGCGCTGCTGGGGAAAACCTACGTGCGCTCATCGATCGACGGCACGGTGTTGCGACGCTACCATCGGGTGGGCGAGAGCGTCTCAAACGGTGCGACCACTCCGGATCCGATCTTTGCGATCGGCGACACCCGGACTCTGCGCGTGCGAGTCGACGTGGACGAAGATGATGTCAGCCGCCTGGCACTCGGACAAAAAACCTACGTGACCGCTGATGCCTACGGCAACCGAAAGTTCTGGGGACATGTGGTGCGGGTCGGTGAAGAACTCGGTCCGAAGAACGTTCGCACCGACGAACCAACCGAGCGCGTCGACCGTAAAATCCTGGAAACGCTGGTCGAGTTGGATCCGGGCGCGCAACTGCCCGTAGGGCTACGAGTGCGGGCCTTCATCGTGAATGGCGCGCCGGATGCGGCCGGGGCAAGATAAGCTCCGGCGCCTCCTCGCCTTGTGCTCCGGGAGCCTTGCCGGCAGGGCGGCGGGATGCGGCGCTCCCGTTTTGGGGGAGCCACCGTATGCCTATTCTTCGAGGGACAGCACGACCACGACTCGCCGTGGGCCGTGCGCGCCCAGCACCAGAATCTTCTCAATATCAGCGGTGCGGCTCGAGCCCGTGATCAGGCACACGTAGGAATTTTTCGCCAGCGTTCCACGCTCGCGCTGCTCGGCAAAAACCGTCTCCAGGTCGCTTTCGAGCTGACCGATGGTTGCGACCACGAAGTGGACCGGCGCAACCACCGAGGCGCCCCGGCCGCCGCAGGCCGCTGAAACCAGAATCGATCCCGTCGCCGCCACCAACGCTTCCGCGGTAGTAATCGTAGCTTGCGAACTTTCGCGCGGTCCTCCCTGGCTCGACCAGCGAATGCTCCGGCCATCCTGCCACGCCGAGGCCATGGCACGAAGCCGAGCCGTGTCCTCGACAAATATTTCTCCCGGCGGCAGCGAGGCCAGAACGTCTCGAACCGCCGCGGCGCTCGCGATCCGGTCAGCGGTCACCAGGCACTCGGTGTGGTTGGCGGCGCACTCTTGCTGAAAGCGCTGGAGCGGATCCCCGACCGCGGCAAAGAGCTGCCTTCGTTCTCCGCCCGCCTCGGGCTGGGGAGCGGGTGCGAGCAGNNGCGAGCAGCGCGTTTTTGAGACGCGCCAGAATGCGCTCGCGGCCGGGATTGTCAGGCTCCGCCACGGCGTTCCCTCCAGAGGGCGCGAAACGACTTGTGCGGGACTTCGAGTGCGGCGCGGTCCTTGGTCCACGCACGCGCGGGATCGAGCCAGGTGCCTGCCAGGCCTAGTCCATTGGTCAAACGAAGCCCGGCTCGTGCGAGCGCGCCCATCGTGGCGAATCTGCGCGCATCGACGACGGTCCAGCGCCACAACTTGAATCCCACGCGCTCCAGCCAGGAACGATTGGCGGTCTCGACCGCATTCCGCCGGTTGTGCAGAAGGTGGTGGTGCAGGTCGATCTTGACCGGACAGGTCGCCGTGCACGCTCCACATAACGAAGATGCCGACGACAAATGCTGGAATTCCTTGATCCCGCGAAGATGCGGCGTCAGCACGCTGCCGATGGGGCCCTGATAGGTCGTGCCATAGGCATGCCCGCCAATGGTGCGGTACACCGGGCAGGCGTTCAGGCATGCTCCGCAGCGGATGCACTGCAAGACATCGCGCTGCTCGGCATCCGCCAACAGTTCACTGCGGCCATTGTCGAGCAGCACCACGTGAAATTCTTCCGGGCCATCCACTTCGCCCGGGGCTCGCGGGCCGCCGATGAGAACGTTATAGCAAGTCAGCGCCTGTCCCGTTCCCGCAGTCGAGAGCACCGGCCACAGAACCGCGAGATCATCCGCCCGCGGAACCACTTTCTCAATTCCCGCCACCGCCACGTGAATTCGCGGAACGCTCGTGCACAGCCGCCCGTTGCCTTCGTTGGTAGTGATGGCGATCATCCCGGAATCGGCCACCAGAAAATTCGCCCCGCTGATGCCCATCTCGGCGGAAAAGAACGCCTGCCGCAAGACTCTGCGGGCGGCCGCGACCAACTCCTCGGGATCGCTCGTGTCGCCGGTGCCCAGTTTTTCCTTGAACAGGGCCGCAATATCGTGGCGGGTCAAATGCATCGCCGGCGTCACGATGTGGTAGGGAGGCTCCTGCCGCAACTGCACGATGAACTCGCCCAGGTCAGTCTCAAATACCTCGATTCCCGAGGCCTCGAGCGCCGGATTGAGGTGGATTTCCTCCGTGATCATCGACTTCGACTTCACCACCTTGCGCACGCCGCGCCGCGCCGCCAGATCCTGGATGTAGCTCCTGGCATCGGCCGAGGTCTCCGCCCAAAACACGTGGCCACCGCGTTGTTTCACCTTGGCTTCGAATTCCAGCAAGTACTGGTCGAGGTGATTGACCGCTTCCCACTTGATTTCCTGGCTTCTCTCTCGCGCCGCCTCCCAGTCAAGAAAACGGGCGCGACCGCGCGCCGTCGCCCCGTCGTAGGTATCAATGGCACGGCGGATGGTCTGCCGGTGCCCGAGGTCGGCGGACTTTTCCGCGGCGCTGCGCAGGAATTGCTCGGCCGGCGTGATCATCGCGTCCTTTCGCGGTCCGCAAGCTGGCGCGAGGGTTGGCTGGAATCGGAGGAGCAGGCCAGAATACTGGCCAGGTGGATGGTGCGCGCACGCGATTTTCGCCGCCGCAGAATGCCGTCCATCTGCATCAGGCAGCTGGGATCGACCGAGGTCACAAACTCGGCTCCGCAAGCCTCAACATTCCCCACTTTCGTGTCGCCCATGGCGGCGGAAATCATGCTGAACTTGGTCGAGAATGTGCCTCCGAAACCGCAACAGTCTTCGCTGTATTGCATCTCCACGACTTCAAGGCCGCGAACATGACGCAGCAGTTCACGAGGCGGCTGCTTCAGGCGCAACTCGCGCAGCGCATGACAGGAATCGTGATAGGTAACCCGGTGCGCGAAGCTCGCACCCACGTCGGTGACGCGGGCGACGTTGACCAGAAACTCGGAAAACTCAAACACCCGTTGGCCGAGCTCGACCGCATCGTCGTGCCCGGGGGAGTTCGCCAGCAACTCGGGATAAAAGTTGCGCACCATGGTGGTGCACGATGCCGAAGGGCAGACGACGATTTCCTTATCGCGAAAAAGGTGGACGAACTTTTCCGCCAGCGGCCGTGCCTCATTCCAATATCCCGTATTGAATGCTGGTTGTCCGCAACACGTCTGTTGCTCCTCGAATTCCACCGTATACCCAATCCGCCGCAAGACGGCGGCCATATCGAGGCCAATTTGCGGACTCAGCTGATCCACGAAGCACGGGATCAACATCGCAACTTTCTTGCTCGCCTGGGTCATGAGGGCGCTGCCGACTCGTGAACGAGGATACCTCATTCGCGCTCTGGCAGGGACACCCCGCTCTACCCGATGGCATCCCCATAGCTCTCGGTTCCGCATCACTGGTAGACTGCTAACCGCAGCGGGGCGAATCCAGGAAATGAAACTCATTCGATGGTCCGAGCCCGGCCGGGAAAAGCCCGGCATACTCCTGACCGATGGCGCTCGCATCGACGCCTCCGGGTTTGGCTCGGACTACGACGAAGCTTTCCTCGGAAATGACGGCTTGACCGCACTGCGCCGCTGGCTGGATGCCAATGCCCATTCGGCCCCGCGCATCCCGCCGTCGGCTCGCCTCGGTCCCCCTATCGCCCGGCCCAGCAAGATGGTGTGTATTGGGCTCAACTTCCGCGACCACGCCGCCGAGAGCAAAATGGAACCTCCGAAGGAGCCGGTCATCTTCTTCAAAGCAACCACGGCGCTGGTGGGTCCGAATGATCCTCTCGTCATCCCACGGAAGGCCACCAAAGTGGATTGGGAAGTGGAGCTTGCGGTGGTCGTCGGGAAAAAGGCTTCCTACGTAAGCCCGGAGGAAGCCCTGGAATTCGTCGCCGGCTTCGTTCTGCACAACGACTATTCCGAGCGCAGCTTTCAACTCGAGCGCGGCGGCCAATGGGTGAAGGGAAAGAGCGCAGACACATTCGCTCCGCTCGGGCCCTTCCTCGCGACCCGCGACGAGCTTCCGGATTTCAATGCTCTTCGCATGTGGCTCAAGGTCAATGGCGAGCTGCGGCAGAACAGCTCGACCGCCAACCTGATCTTCGATGTCCCGACCCTGGTCTCCTACATCAGCCAGTTCATGACCCTGCTGCCGGGAGACGTGATCAGCACGGGAACGCCAGCGGGCGTCGGCATGGGAATGTCGCCGCCGCAATATCTGAAGCCAGGCGACGTCGTGGAACTCGGAATCGACGGATTGGGGGAGTCACGGCAGCAGGTTCTCGCATCGCGATGAAATCGGCGGGGTTCCTTTCTGCAGCGCGGGAGGTGCTTTCTGGTGGCGAGTGCAAGCGGCAATGCGCCTGATTTTCGCCTCGACGGCAAATTTGCCGTAGTGACGGGCGGAGGCAGCGGTATTGGCCAAGCCATCGCGCTGCGGTTCGCTGCGCAAGGCGCTGCGGTCTCTATTCTCGATATCAGTCGTGACCAGGCGCAGCAGGTTGCGCAACAGATCATCGACGCCGGCGGCCTCTGCTCAGCCTACGCCTGTGACGTCAGTGACCCGGCGCAGGTCCAATCCCGATTCGATGAACTTTGCCGCGAGCAGCGAATTCATATTCTGGTCAATAATGCCGGGGTCTCCCATATCGGCACCCTCGAAAGCACCACGGACGAGGAATTCGACCGCGTATTTCGGGTCAATGTGAAGGGGTTCTACCATTGCATGCACGCTTCGATCGGGCCCATGAAGGCCAATGGCGGCGGCGTCATTCTGAACCTGGCCTCGATCGCCGGTTCCGCCGGAATTCCCGACCGTTTCGCATATTCGATGAGCAAAGGCGCGATCATCGCGATGACGTACTCGGTGGCCAGGGACTACTTGAGCTTCAACATTCGTTGCAATTGCATTTCCCCAGCCCGGGTCCACACTCCTTTTGTGGACGGCTACCTGCGCCACCACTATCCAGGAAGAGAAAAGGAGATGTTCGAGAAATTATCCCGGGCGCAACCCGTCGGAAGAATGGCGGAGCCGAGAGAAGTCGCCTCGCTGGCTCTTTTCCTGTGCTCGGAAGAGGCGTCGTTCATCACCGGCGTCGACTATCCTTTGGATGGCGGTTTTGTCAACTTGCGTTGAATTCATCCGTCTGCCACTTACATCTCGCGGTCCCGCGAACGCATCCAATTAAGGAGCGGCTTCTGTTCTGCGCATGGATGCCCGGACCGCGGAACTGCTTCCCGGTGCGATTGGGCCGAATCCGTGGGCAGGTCGTTGGATAGCTGGGTGGACGGCTTGGTTTCGAACCAGCCCGGCCCGCCCTGTGACGGCTGACCTGTCAGTGTCCAGTTTCGCCACGCTCAGCTCTTAAGTCACTATTTGTCGTACACATTCACTGGACTGCCGACCCGAACTGTGGCAAAGTTGGCCGACAACTCCGAGGTCGAAGGACAAACTGCGATTGGCCCAAACCAAGCTTTCCTGCTTTTGGAACACGCCGGATGTGGCCTGGGACTATCAAACTGCGGTCTCTCTTCACAGTCACACTAACTGCTCGAAGGAGAGCCTCGGCTTCATACAGGAATTTGCCGAGCGATGGCCGTTGCTGCGCTGGGCCCTCGAACGTCAGTACCGGCGATCGCGCGTCCCCGTCGATCTGACCACCGCCTACTGGACGCCCCCCCTGACCCCCCAGTCGGCTTACCAGACGGAGCGAAACCAAATCGAAAATGTTCTCGGGCTTCGGAGCCTGGTCACGCTCACCGACCATGACACGATCGAAGCGCCAACCATGTTACGGCAGGTGAATGAGACCCGGGACATGCCGTTTTCCCTGGAGTGGGCGGTTCCCTTCGAGGAAGCTATTTTTCACCTCGGAGTCCACAACCTGCCCGGTAATCGCGTCGAGGATATTGTGGCCGAACTCGCCGCCTACACCGGGGACCCCTGCAGCCAGAACCTGAGCGAACTCATCGCGACGCTCGACCAACTTCCCGAGGTGCTGGTGGTCTTTAACCATCCTCGCTGGGATTTGCGCGGCCTGGGACGCGAACGATTCCAGATCCTGCTCCATCAGTTTCTCGAGCAAAACGTCGCCTTCATGCATGCCTTCGAACTCAACGCCACCCGCGGCTGGAAAGAGAACAATGCCGTCATCCAGCTGGCCGAACGCTGGCAGCGCATCATCATTTCGGGAGGAGACCGTCACGGACGCGAACCGAGCGGGGCGCTAAACCTGACTCGAGCGCAGAGTTTCCCTGAGTTCATCCACGAGATCCGCCAGCAGCAGCGCAGCCACGTGCTGTTCATGCCGCAATACTCCGAATCCCTGTGCATGCGCACCACCCAGACCCTGCTCGATGTGATCCGCGATTACCCGGAGTATGCCGCCGGCTCCCGCCGCTGGGATGATCGAGTCTTTCATCCCGATCACATCACTCACGTCGATCGTCCGGTTTCTGCCTACTGGAACGGTCCGCCGGCGTTTCTGAGGCGAATTTTCTCCGCCGTTGGCCTGGTGGAAAACCCCGCCGTGCATCGCGTGCTGGCGAGCGTTCTGCGCCGCGAGGTCGAGCTGACCGATTTATCCGAACAGGATCTTCCTGCAGATGTCGCGATTGAGGCGACCTTGTGAGCGGCCAGAGTTTGCGGGTCGCTTTCTTCCCCGACGCGTATCACGAAGTGGACGGGGTCGCGAACACCAGCCGGCACTTCGAAGCCTTTGCCAGGAGGCAAGGGATCCCGTTCCTTCTGGTGCACGCCGGCCCGCAGAACGAGGTTGCCACCTCAGCTTCGGTCACCAAGGTACAACTTCGGCGAAGTCCGCTACGCTTTCCGCTCGACGGAGCGCATGAGTACGACGTTCTGTTCTTGCGGCACTATCGCAAGGCTGCCCAACTGTTTCGCGACTTCCAGCCCGACCTCGTGCAAATTACCGGTCCGAGCGACGTGGGCACGCTCGGAGCCATGCTGGCCCACCGCTTTCAGGTTCCCTTGGCGGCTTCTTGGCAGACCAACTTGCATCAGTACGCTCGCACCCGTTTGTCGCGTGTGGCGTCGCGGTTGCCGGCAAGCGTTCTCGGCCCGTTGCTTGACCGGGTGGAGCGCTGGAGTTTTCGCGCCACCGCCCGCTTCTACAAAATTCCACGGCTCCTATTCGCCCCGAACCAGGAACTGGTGTCGGCGCTACAGGCTGCGACCGGCAAGCCCTGCTTCTTGATGTCCCATAGCGTGAATACTGACATTTTCGGTCCCCAGTGGCGGGACCGTCCGTCGGGCCCGTTCCGCATTGGATATGTGGGGCGTTTCGCGCCCGAGAAGAATGTGCGGTGGCTGGCACGGCTCGAACGAGCCCTGCTCGACCTCGGACACCGCGATTTCCGGATGGTGTTGGTGGGCGAAGGCGCGGAGGAAGCGTGGCTCCGGAAAAACATGCAGCAGGCGGAATTTACCGGCCTCCTGACCGGAGAGAAGTTGTCCCAGGCCTTCGCCAACATGGATGCTTTCGCCTTTCCTTCGGAAACCGACACGTTCGGATTGGTGGTTCTCGAAGCTTTGGCTTCGGGCGTTCCTGCCGTGGTCACCGCCCGGGGGGGGCCAAAGTACACCGTGGAGAATGGGGAAACGGGATTTGTGGCCACCGATTTCGATGATTTCGTTAGGACCACAGTAATCTTGCTTACCCAACCCGACTTGCTATCATCAATGCGTGCGGCGGCTCGAGAATACGCCCTTTCAACTTCGTGGGACCAAATCTTCAACGGCATGTACCGGGCTTACGAGCACTGCCTGACGGCTGAAGATCCGCTCTCCGAGAGTATTCTGGGTGTGGCCAATACCTGACGGCACGTTGCGTGCTAGTGTTTAACAGCTCGAGTTCCCGCATGGAGTCAGGCAGCCAGCTTCGTCGGAACAGCAGGGTTCTTCATGATAATCGCTCGACGCGGCCCAACTCTACTCGTCCCTGTTTTAGCTACGCTGGTGCTGCTGCCTCTGAACCGCGGACTTGCCGATGCCGCTTCCCCTGTTCCCAGCCGCCCGCCGCTGACTGCTTCCCAGGTCGTCGAAAAGTTGATCGAGAACAATGACGCCCGCGCTGAGGCTTTGGAGAGTTACCAGGGCCGGCGATCCTACCAGCTCGACTATGTAGGTTTTCCCACCAATTTGCACGCCGAAATGACCGTGGATATGAGCTACCAGTCCCCGGCCACTAAAGAATTTATCGTGGTCTCCGAGAGCGGGTCGAAGTGGATCATCAATCACATCTTCAAGCGCTTGCTGGACTCCGAACGGGAAGCCCTCGATACCGAAAACCGGCAACGCACCGCGCTCGACAACCAGAACTACAATTTCACCTTACTTCCGAATCCGGGCGAGGCCCAGGGCTGCCGCTATGTGCTTGCCGTAGAACCCAAAATATCCAACAAGTTTCTGTTTCGCGGCCGGATCTGGGTGGATGACCGGGACTTCGCTATCTGCCGTATCGAAGCCGAACCCGCCCAAAACCCGTCGTTTTGGATCAAGAGGACGGAAATCCATCATACTTATCTGAAGGTGGGCGACTTTTGGCTGCCTTCGGACAACCGCAGCGTCTCTAGTCTGCGCTTGGGCGGCCTGGCCACTTTGACCATTCGGTATGAGGACTACAAGATTCGTCAAGCGCATGCCCTCAACCAACTCGTTCCCATGCCGGTTTCGCTCACCTCCGCCACTTCCTCTGCTCCCAAGCCTACCAACTGACCCGAGCTCGGATCCCCCACCGATCGTCAGGTAGGCAACGCTGCAAGCAAGAAAAGCAGGAAGGAAAAACAGGCGGGAAAAGCATAGAGCAGAAAAACGGGCGCGCTTGCCGCCAAGTGCGCCCGCTGTGACCTGAAAAAAGCCTAGGCCCGTGCCGCGGCTGCCTCAGAGAGCGAAGAATTGACTTTTACTTCCTCGCCGTTGGTCTTCTGGCCGCCCTTGCGGATGTCGATTCCGCCCTTGAAGAACGCGCCATCTTCGATCGAAATGCGTGCCGCCACTACGTCGCCGGTGAGCGAACCGTCGCTGCGGATATCCACGCNNCCGTGCTCGTGCCCGTGCTCGTGGGAGCCGGACGAGGTGCCGCCGATGGCTCGCTAGACGCCGATGGGGTCGACGCAGGCGCCGCCGGACGCTCCGGCTCGCCAGGCCGGGAGGGAGGCATATTGGGCTGATTTGTGGGCTTCCACATATCGCTAAAGATCCTTTCCTAGGGATAGGGGTAACGGGTTAGCACCGCACTTCGGTGACCAAACCGAATTGTACTCCGCGGCTTATGTTGCCATTGTGGAAATTCTCTTATCTCTTGGTGCATAAGGAGATTCCCCGCCTTGGCCGGCAAGAGCCGGCCTTGGTCGAGTGCACCGCGGAGTGGTTTTTGTCCGGCAACGTAAATGTTGCCCACTGGATGAGGCATTTCTTATATCGCGAAGTGCGCACAGGTTAAAATGGACTGAGATCATGTTCCGTCTTGGAGCGCAGTTTTCCGCGTCGGAACCGACGGAGCCCCGCATGCACCCGTTGGCCATCCCCCCGCCCGAGCCAGCCGAATACGCCCCCTTCTACGGCAGATATATCTCCCTGATCTCGGAACAGAACATCTTGGCCACCCTCGAGACCCAGGCGCAGGAGACCAGCGCACTGCTTTCCGCCCACGGCGAACCGGACGGCGATCTCCGCTACGCTCCGGGGAAATGGAGCGTGAAAGAAGTGTGCGGACACCTCAGCGACACCGAACGTATTTTTGCCTATCGCGCGCTGCGGATGGCGCGCGCCGACCGGACGCCGCTCGCAGGCTTCGAGCAGGATGACTATGTCCGCAACGGCCCGTTTGGCCGTTGCCGCTTGGCCGACCTGGTGGATGATCTGGCCAGAGTTCGGCAGGCCACGCTCTCGCTCTTCCGCAGCCTGGATCAAGCCGCCTGGGGGGCCCGCGGTGTGGCCAACAACCATGAAGTCAGCGTGCGGGCCATCGCCTACATCATCGCCGGCCACGAACTGCACCATCGGCGGATTTTAGAGGAGCGATACTTCGCAGGGATCTGAGCCCTCGGGCGGCATCGACGCCTGCCCCCGCTTGGCTGAGGTATGCTGAAGGCTCTGAAAGCTGAAGACCCGCCCGCTTCCATGCTCTCCGATTCCGCCATCGTAAAAAAAATCGAGCGCCAGCCCAGACAGACCGCGGGCTTCAAGCAACTGGTGCGCGAATTGGGCCTGCGGGGCGAGGCCCGTGCCGAGCTCTCCCGGCAGCTCGAACGCCTGGTGGCCGGCGGCCAACTCCTGCGCGTGGATTCGGACCGCTACGCCCTTCCCCACGCCGCCTCCGGAAAGAATATGCTGGAAGGACGCCTCAGCATGCATCGCGATGGCTTCGGCTTCGTCATCCCCGATGCCGGCACACTCGATGAACGCCTGAAAGCACGCCTTTCCGGGGATATTTTCATCCCACCGCCGGCTGTCGGTTCTGCCATGCACGGCGACCGCGTGCTGGTTGAGGTTGGCACCATCCGTTCCGACGGCCGGGCCGAAGGACGTATTGTCCGGCCGGTGGGCCGGGCTCACTCGACCGTCGTTGGAACTTTCCACTACGGCGGCCGTCACAATTACGTCACTCCCAGCGATCAAAAAGTGACGCAAGAGATCGTGATCCCGACGGGCATGGAGATTCCCCCGATATCCTCGGTCGAAGATTCCACGCCCGACGATTCACCCCGGAAGACGCCCCGGGGCAAAGACGTCCATCGGGTTCTGGGCGATCAGGCCGCGCGGCCCGCGAAAGAGGACGACCTCGAGGGCGTGGTGGTCGACGTCGAGATCACGGACTGGCCGACGGCCACTCAAAATCCACGCGGGCGCGTGGTGGAGATTCTCGGCTATCCCGACGACTTCGGGGTGGATGTCGAGATCATGATCCGCAAGTTCCACCTGCCGCATCAGTTCCCCACCGCAGTGCT